>JAZNFD010000072.1:0-4008 GCA_045588975.1 Acutalibacteraceae bacterium
TATATGATTGTTTCTTTTTTAATATCTTAAGTAAAACCCAAATGTTTTCCCGAACACGCTCTTTAAAGCTGGTCAAAAAATCTTCTTTACAATAACCCGCTGGTTCGATATACGCAATTATGTCACAATCAACCCCTAAATTTTCAATAGATTTTTGCAAAGCAAGCGCCTGCAGACAAGCACCGTAATTATCTAAAAAACATGTTAATAATGCAACATTCTTTTTCTTCATCCTAATCTCTCCTTTTATACAATACTATCACCTTAAAACTTTTTTGTCAATTTAAGCATAGCTTTTCCAATTTTCTAAATAGTTATAATGCAGTTCAAACGATTTTATAATGTAAACTTACTCGGTATAGTTTAGAACATACGAGTTGGAGAGTTCAATACCATATTGTATTTACACCGAAATATAGAAGGCTTGCAATATACAGGGAGATAAAAGCAGATATAAGAAAGATATTAAGACAGTTATACCAACAAAAAGGAATAGAAATAATAGAAGCAGAATTGCGTCCTGACTATATTCATATGTTAATAAGTATACCACCCAAGTATAGTGTGTCACAGATAATGGGATATCTGAAAGGCAATAAGTTTGATGATATTTGATAGGCACGCAAATTTGAAATACAAGTGACATTTTGGAGCAAGAGGCTACTTTGTGGATACAGTAGAAATAAACAAAAAGCAGGTAGCAGAATACATAAGGAATCAGCTGGCAGGAGACCAATAGCATACCAGATGAGTCTGGAAGAGTATGTAAACTCGTTCACGGGCAGCGAAAATAAGGAAGTATAAAATTAACCCCCCTTGAGGGGTAGCTGAAAAAAGGAGTGCGATCGTCAAACCTTTCAGCGCCCTTAAGGGGTTTCGTCCGTATAATGCCCTTATAGGGCTTAATCAAGCCTCCGGCTTAACCAGAGGTCATAACTTTCAACTCAACAATCCGTTTTCAACAAGCTGCATTAAAAAATCTTTTAAATCCGCTTCAGCTTCTTCCTTGGAAACATCATAGTTGCCGAGCATTGCATTCAGAAGCTCATCGAAAGTCTTTTCTGTTTTAAGCTCATCCCACAAGAATTTGCTTACCTCATTGAGCACAATGATATTTGAGCCCACGGAGTTGTCAACAGGCACAGCGAGATATTCGCCTGCGATTTCTCTTGCAACATAACCTTGCTTTATAGCATATTTCTTGTTTTCCATATCAGTTACCTCGCATATAAAATTCTTTGTACCACTCTGCGAATTTGCGCAGGCCGTCACGAAGAGAGGTTGATGGTTTGAATCCGAAATCTCTCTCAAGTGCGGATGTGTCAGCATATGTTACAGGCACATCTCCTGCCTGCATAGGCACAAGCTGTTTGTGTGCCTCAAAATCATAATCTGCAGGCAGAACTTCTGCACGTATAAGTTCCTGCTGAAGAATGTCAACAAAATCAAGAAGATTTTCGGGACTGTTGTTGCCTATGTTATAAACTCTGTAAGGCGGTACGGGAAGTCCGTCCTCGCCGTTTTCCTTTTCGGGTGCGCACTGCATAACTCTCTTTACGCCCTCGACGATATCGTCAACAAATGTGAAGTCTCTTTTGCAGTTACCGAAGTTGAAAATCTGAATGTTATCCCCTGCTCTGAGCTTGTTTGTGAAGCCGAAATAAGCCATGTCGGGTCTGCCCGCGGGTCCGTAAACGGTGAAGAAGCGAAGTCCTGTTGAGGGAATATTATAAAGTTTCGAATAGGAATGAGCCATAAGCTCGTTGCTCTTTTTGGTTGCCGCATAAAGGCTTACGGGGTTATCAACCTTATCATCGGTGCTGTAAGGAATCTTTTTGTTTGAGCCGTAAACCGATGATGAAGATGCATAGACAAGATGCTCAACGAGATGATTGCGGCAAGCTTCAAGAATATTATAGAAGCCGATAATATTGCTTTCAATATAGACATCGGGGTTGGTGATTGAATAGCGTACACCTGCCTGTGCGGCGAGATTGACAACAACATCAAATCCGTATTTCTCAAAGCATTCGTCAATAAGCTTTCTGTCAGCAATATTGCCTTCTATGAAAATCCACTCGCATCCGCTTTTTTCGGCGGCAAGCTTTTCGATTTCACCGAGTCTGTATTCCTTTATCGAAACATCGTAATAATCATTCATATTGTCGATGCCGACAATCTTTATTTCATCAACGGTTTTCATAAGCTCGGTTACAAGGTTTGAACCGATGAAACCCGCCGCTCCCGTAACGAGTACGGTTTTGCCGTTAAGATTAACATTCTGTGCTAACATAATTATTCCTCACATAAATTATCCGTAGATTATTTTGTTTACTCTTCTTGCTGCATCATTGATATCAAACGAAACAATCGCCATACCGTTATAGCGCTTATAGGCATATGCATCGCTGAAAGGTACGTGATGCGAATCGATATTCAGTCCGCTTCTCATTGCATCGGTTGCGATGTTGCCGATAACCGAAGTAAGCTCCGAAATACCGATGTTTGTTTTGACAAGACCGAATGCGAAATTTGTCAGATCATATATTTCCGAAATGCTCTTTTCTGTTATAATCTTTTTTGCAAGAGTTTCGATAACGTTTCTCTGTCTTGCGGTACGCTTGAAGTCACTGTCAATCTTTCTGATTCTCATATAAGAGAGTGCTCTGTCACCGTTGAAATTATTGGGACCGACATTATACTTCACATGACCGTTGCTGTAATTCGTTAGATAATCAACCTCTTTCTGGGTAAGGCTGATTGTGACTCCGCCTGCCTTATCAATGAAATCGGTAACGCCGTTGAAATCAACGACAACGAAACGCTGGATATCAAGGTCAAAAAGCTGGTTGACTGTGTTGACTGCAAGACCTACACCGTCAAACGAATAGGCGGCATTGATTCTGTTCCAACCTCTGCCCTCGATGGGTACAAGCGAGTCACGGAGAATTGAAATCATCTTTATTGCGCCCGTTTTTTTATTATATGACACAACAATCATCGCATCGCTTCTGCCTCTTTCACGGGTAACATCACGGGAGTCGGTTCCCATAACAAGAATATTTTCGATATTGGGGTCCTTCTGCGGAACTTTATAAATCGGAGTTTTGCCGTAAACACTCCTTACGTTTTCATTTCTTCCGAAAGAAGCATTTCTGTCAAGACCGTCATCTATCACAGAGCCGTTTCCGCCCTTGTTTACGCTGTTTGCGAGAGTCTGGGGAACGGTTATATCTCTGCCGAGATCTTCTTCTCTGAGGGTAACGTCCTTCCATTCATCGGGCTGAGGATCGGTTTCAGGCATAACATATTCATCCGTTCTCTCAACAATATCAACCTCTTCATAAGCATTGTTATGATAGCTGATGATAAGCGGAAGTGTTACGCCTGCAATCGTACCGATTACAAGAACAAACGGAATAAGCAAAAGCAAGGCAATTATTCTTTTTTTCTTTGATTTCTTTGATTTCTTTTCCATAAAAGCACCTGTTTCGTTAAAACTTTTATATATACTTTGTTATTTTATCATAATCTTCTGAAAAATACAATATAACAACACAAAAATGCCCACGGCTCATGCCGTGGGCATTTTATCAATCAAATATAACATATATTTCGTGCCAGAGAGTTTCGAGGATATTACGGATTGTGCGGATAATTTTCTCGATAAGATTTTCGCCTTTGTATTCCGTATCGGTACCCGTACCGCCGTAACAGCCTATGTTGTTGCTCTGAATCGGGTTGCCGTAAAAATCCTTTTCGATGCCCTCAATCGCCGAACCTGCGCCGATAAGAGGTGAATCTTTTGAAAGTCTGAAACTGTTGACATCCGAATAATCCGTACCGCTGAATCCGGGCACGGTGTTCATTGCATCGAGGTCAACAAACGGAGTCATAACATTGTAATAACAGTTATTTTCAAACACGTTTCCTCTTGACGGGTCAAGGTCATAGGCAAATGTTGCACCATTCATGGGAACAATAATATTGTTTGCGATATAGGAATTG
>JAZNFD010000073.1:0-11249 GCA_045588975.1 Acutalibacteraceae bacterium
AGCCTTGAAATCCCGTCGGGAAGTATTTCCGCAATAGTCGGCGGAAACGGTGCGGGAAAATCCACAACGTTGAAAGCAATCTGCGGAATCTGTAAGCCTTACCGTGGCAAAATCAAGGTTTTCGGCAAACCCGTCAATAAATTCAGATCGGGCGAGCTTTTCAGAAACTGTGTATCAATGTTACCTCAAGACCCGAAAAGTCTGTTTGTCAAAAAAACAGTCCGTGAAGATCTTGAGGAAATGACCAAAGATAAAAACAAGGTAAATGAGATTGCGAAAATCTGCCAAATTACAGAACTTCTGGCAAATCACCCCTACGATTTATCGGGCGGTGAACAGCAGAGGGCGGCTCTCGCAAAAGTTCTTCTCACCGAGCCGAAAATACTTCTTCTTGATGAACCCACAAAGGGTATGGACAGCTTCTTCAAAGAAACGTTTGCCGATATTCTCAACAAATTGAAAGAGCAAGGCATAACAATTCTGATGGTGTCGCACGATGTTGAATTCTGTGCGAAATATGCCGACAGAGTGAGTATGTTCTTTGACGGTCAGGTGCTTACAACCGACACACCGCAGAATTTCTTCGGCGGCAACAGCTTCTACACAACGGCGGCAAACCGTATGAGCAAGCACATTTTCACCAATGCCGTCACGGCTGAAAATGTTGTTGAGCTTTACCGAAAAAACAAGGGAGAAACAGTATGAAAAAATCAAATATTGCAATGCTGATTGTGTTTCTTGCTTTAATTCCTTTAACCTTGTTTCTCGGAGATAAACTCCCCGGTAAAGGATACTACATAACGGGTGTTCTCATCATAATCGAACTTTCCGGTCCGTTCTTTATGATGTTTGAGAAAAGAAAACCGCAGGCGAGAGAGCTTGTTGTGCTTGCCGTTATGATTGCACTTGCGGTCATCGGCAGAGTAGCAATCCCGATTCCCCATTTCAAAGCGGCTTTTGCGATAATAATGCTTACGGGTATCGCATTCGGACCCGAAGCGGGATTTATCGTCGGTGCAATAACTGCATTTGCCAGCAATTTTTTCTACGGTCAGGGTGCATATATGCCGTGGCAGATGATAGCATACGGCGCAGGCGGAATGCTTGCGGGTTTTGTGTTTATCAAAAACAAAATTCCGAGAAAGCCGTGGGTTATGGCAATATTCGGATTTCTTGCAAACGTATTCTGGATAGGTCCTATTCTTGACTCATCACACGTATTCATTATGATGCCTGAAATCAGTTTTGAAACTGTAACCGCTTCCCTTGCATCGGGTTTCCCCGTGAATGTAAGTCAGGGTATATGCACAGCAATTATGATGTTCCTTTTCGGCAGACCGCTTCTTGAAAAACTCGACAGAGTAAAGCAGAAGTACGGAATGATGGAGGGTGAAAGAGACAGTTAAGTTTTGATATATCAATAACTCTCACAAAAAAACTGACGGCTTCTGCGTAAAAATCGCAGGAGCCGTCAGTTTTGAATAAGCGGTTCAGGAATTTTTATAACTTCCTGCCGACTGATTTCGTTTTCTCAAGAAGCATAACAACGATGGGGATAAGCACAATCTGAAGAATGATTCCGGGAAGTGCGTTTGCCATTGCGCCTGCCCAGAATGCGGCAAAGCCGAATTTTGAAGCGTCAAGTCCCATACAGCAGAACTGAACCGCACCCCAAACAAGTCTGCCGACAATCATTGAAATTATGAGCGTGCAATATATGTAACCTTTCTTTTTGGGGAAAGCACGGTAGAGAATACCGCTCATAAGTCCGTAAGCCGCAAGCTCAAATGCCATTGCAAATGCAACGGGATACATCGGAGGCATACCCAATATCAGCGAACGGAGAAACGGAGCGATGAATCCGACCGCAAGCCCCCAAGGTCCGCCGCAGACAAAGCCGCAGAGAATAACGGGGATATGCATCGGGCAGAGCATATTGCCTATCTGCTGAATCTGACCCGTCAGAAACGGCATCACAAATGCAAGGGCGAGAAACATCGCCGCAAGCGCAAGGTTGATGAGTTGATTTTGTTTTTTCATAGAAGTTCCTTTCCGCGCAAAAATTAAAGAAGGTGCAGTTATCCCTTCAGGGAAAACAACACCTTCACAGCATTGCATAATAAATAAAGAGTGAGCCAAAGAACTTCTGTTCCGAATGTTATTCTTCTGAATAACGGGATTATTATATCATCCCGAAAACATTATTTCAAGTGTGTATTTATAATTCTTGTCTTCAATCAACGCCATGAGCGTCAATTATAAGAATATTAATTATTATTCACCGAGAAAATATCTGCCGTAAGCATCTGCTGCTTTGAGAGCTGCACAAACCTTTTCGGCTGTCACTTCGAAGGGCATATTGTGGATTGTTTCACCCTCTACGCAAGAAGCCGATGCAACTGCCATAAGCTTTTCATCGGTAACTTCTGTAATGCCGAGTTCCTTGAAGGTTACGGGCAGACCGAGTTCGATGCAGAAGCTGATGATTCTTTCAAGTTCGTCGCCGTCAACATTTTCAAGAACAAGCTGTGTTATTGTGCCGAAAGCAACCTTTTCACCATGATACATATGATGGCATTCGGGAAGAACGGTAAGGCCGTTGTGGATTGCGTGTGCACCTGCAAGACCGCCGCTTTCAAAGCCGATACCGCTGAGAAGAGTGTTTGCCTCGATAACCTTTTCAACAGCTTCCGTGCAAGCACCTGCTTCAAGAGCAATCTTTGCCTTTACGCCTTCATCCATAAGTGTGTCAAAGCAAAGCTTTGCAAGTGCCATCGCCGCACAGGTAACTTTACCGCCTGCACAAGTGCCTGCATCCTTTGCCATAACCGCTCTTGCTTCAAAATAAGTTGCAAGTGCGTCGCCCATACCCGAAACGGTAAGTCTTGCGGGCGAAGCGGCAATGATATCAGTATCCATAAGAACCATATTGGGATTTGCGGGAAGGAAAAGATATTCTTCAAAAACACCGTCATCGGTATAGATAACGGAAAGAGCGCTGCAGGGAGCGTCAGTTGATGCGATTGTAGGGCAGATAAGAACGGGAGTTTTGCAGTAATATGCAACAGCTTTTGAAGTATCGAGAATCTTGCCGCCGCCGATACCGATAACAAGGTCGCAGCCTTTTTCTTCCATAATTTTAATGAGTCTGTTGATTTCGTTCTTTGAGCATTCGCCGTTGAAATAATCAAAAACAAGCTCGAAATCCTGACCAGCAAAGCTGCTTTCAACGGTTGCGCCTATTCTCTTGTAACCCGATTCGGTGATAAGAACAAGAGCTTTTTTGCCGTAGCCCCTTGCATAGTCATAAAGTTTTTTCATTTCGCCTGCGCCCTGAACATATTTGCCGGGGCTGATAAGAATTTTTGCCATTTTATTTCTCCTTTGTTTTTTGTTTAATTTTACAATGATTAATCGGTTATGTCAACCTGATCATTCAGTTCTTATTATTTGTAAGAAGCGGGGATTTACACCGTACGATTTACTTTTGGGTATAGATATGGGTACGGTATAATGCAGAAAATATGATTATTATTCCCGAATAAAAATGCAGATAAATATTGCAGATTCTTCAACAGTCAGAAAGACTGCCCGGAATAATCCTTGCAGTCTTTGCTTTGTTACAAACAACAACAAAACCCGCCTTCCTCAGGCGGGTTTTCCCTTCACTGTATATCACGGTTTTTTAACCGAAACGTTGAGTCCGAGGGCGCAGACGGCGAGAATCAAAAGCATCATAAACGGTGCGGTGTAACCTCCGTACTGCGCAAGCAGAGTGTTGGCAAACTTCGCTATGAATGCGGCAACTATCAGATTGAAGTTCGTGAGACTGTAGTTAACCGAGAAATATTTTTGTCCGTAGAAAGACGAGGTGAACGCCGAAGTCAGCGTCGGACACGAGCCGTAGGAAAGTCCCGTAAGGCACAGACCGACAATGCATATCGGAAGCGAGCCGAGCTGTACCGCAATGAGAGTTATGCCGGCGGCAACGATTGTGAGTATGTTTGCCGAAATCATTGTTGCGCGGCGGCCGAATGCATCGTAAAGTGCGCCCGTCAGGATTCTGCCGATGCCGTTGCACACGGAAAGTACGCCGACAAGAGTAACGGCAAGAGTTTCGGGTGCTTCAACCGAAATCGCAAGGTCACGCGCAAAGCTGATTACCGAATTGCCGACAGCAGTGATGAACGCCATGCACGCAAAGGCTCTCCAGAAAGTGAAGCTTTTAAGCATTTCGGCCGTTGTGAAATCACGGCTCTCAAATGCCTCCTTTTTTACACTTTTGCCGACCTTGGGTGAGGGAAGCTCGTCTTCTGCCGAAGGCTTCCGGAGAATGATGCCCGCAAGAATAAGCACAAACGCAAGAATAATGCCAAGCACCATATAGGTTTTGCTTACACCGAAATCCTTATTTGCAAACAGAACGCTGATAGCATTGCCCATAAGCAGAGTGCTGATGCCGAATCCCATCATCAGACAGCCCGAGCAAAAGCCCTTTCTGTCGGGGAACCATGAGCAAACGGTTGACACAACAACGTTATATGAAATACCGATGCCCGTGCCTGCAAGAATTGCATAGGTTGTGTAGAGAAGCCACGCAGGTGACTCCGCATTCAGCAGACCCGTCGAAACGAACCCTGCACCGACAAGCAGACCCGCAAGAATCAGAGTTATTCTGACGCCGATTTTTTTGCAGATAAGACTGCCGAAAAATGCTCCGAGGCAGAAAAAGCACATTGTAAGCGTAAAGTTGAGCGAAAGCACATCTTCGCCGAAGCCGAAATCCTCTTTAAACGGAACTTTGAGGATTGACCACGCATAGAGTACACCCGAAAAAAGCATTGCAAAAACACCGGTTGCGAGATAAAGCCAGCGCTTTTTCAGATTGCTTTGAGTTGACATAAAATCACTCCTTGAACAAATTCATGCTATTATACCACAATCTGAAAAAGGTTTCAACCTGCGAAATCATTTGCTTCATTCAGGAATTGTAAATTTACAACAGAAGTGCATCTTAATTTCCCGCATTGTTGAAAAACAGATGATTTTATGGTATAATATATTAATGAGAAATACATAAATCAGATATAAACAAAGATTATTAAAGAGAAACTTCAAGGAATCCTTTTAAAATAGCTTCAGCAATAATTTTATAATGCAAACAGGAGGACACATTTATGATTTACGTAACATCTGACCTTCACGGATATCCGCTTGAAAAATTTCTTGAACTGCTCGACAAGGCAGGATTTTCAGACGATGATACCTGCTATGTGCTGGGCGACGTCATCGACCGCGGCACAGAGGGAATCAAAACGCTGCTTTGGATGATGGATCAGCCGAATTTTGAGTTTATCCTCGGCAACCACGAAGCGATGATGCTTGCGTGCGACTTCATCTGCGACGAGATAACCGATGAATCGATTGCAAGCCTTACGGGTGCTAAGCTCGAAACTTACTCAAACTGGATTTCAAACGGCGGTCAGCAGACTCTCAACGAGCTTTATGCTCTGTCAGCCGAAGTACGTAACGATATTTTTGACTATGTTTCCGATGCTCCGCTTTATGAAGCCGTGACTGCGGGCGGCAATGATTATCTTTTAACGCACAGCGGTCTCGGTTCGTTCGACAGAAGCAAGAGAATCCGGGAATATTCAGCACATGAATTAATCTGGAACAGACCTAATTTAAACGCAAGGTATTTTGACGGCATCACAACTGTTTTCGGCCACACGCCGACTCATTATTACGGCTCCGAATACAAGGGCAAGGCTATTTTTACCGACACATGGATTGACATTGATACGGGCGCAGCGTGCGGCGGAAGCCCGATGCTTCTCAGACTTGACGATCTGAAAGAATTCTATGCAGATTAAATTTGAGACAATTTTTGAAATTAATGATGGATTCTAAAAAGAAACAAGGCAGCCGCAAGGCTGCCTTGTTTCTTTATCAATTAAAAATGTCCGCCTCTGATGGCAACGGTGATTTTATCGCCTTCGAGGTAAACCCAGCCGAGGAATTCAACAACCTTATAAAGCACACGGTGGAGCTTTTTGAAAATTGAGTCGTCGTTGTGGTCATCATCGGTCTTTTTGATGGTGAGCGAATCGAGAAGCTCGCTGTTATCGCCCCTCATTGTTTTGATTTCCATTGTGTCGCCCTTGAAATCGAGGGTTGTGTAGGTTGTGACGTCGTTTTTGCCGAAGCTGTATGCTACATAGGGAAGATTGAGGAATTCATATTCTTCAAAGCTGTTCTGGTCGCAGATAGCATTTGTGTTGAGATAAACCGTGCCGAGGGGGTCGGTGTAGGTCTTTCCGCTTTCCGCCTTGCCGACTGTCATGCTTTCATACATAAAGTTCGAGCGTCCCTGCATATGGCTGTGACCTGTCAGCACAAGGTCAACATCATATGTATCGAAAATCGGAGTGAAAACGGCATTGAGAAGAATCTGAGTTTCTGCGCTGAATGCACAGACCGAAGGTCCGAAAAGCGCCTGATGCATAACGCCGATGCGCCATTTTGCGTCGGAATTCTTTTCAACGGCTTCCTTTGCCATTGCCATATGGTCTGTGGCGGATGCCGAGGTAGCATCAAACACAAGATAAAGCACGTCGCCGTGGCGGAACCAGAAATCTCTGTCCAGACCTTCAAAATATTCGCCGAAAAATTCGTTGGGCATATTTGTGTAGTAGTTATACATCATACCCTTTTTATCGTGGTTGCCGATTGCAAGCGCAAGGGGAAGCCCTCTGAGCGCGGGAGGCATAAGAAGTGTCTGCCATTCGTCGGCGGTTTTGCCCGTTGAAGTGTTATCGCCGGGGGATACGAGATAGCTCACGTCGGGATTCTTTTCGAGCGCTTCTGCGAGAACGTTGTTCCAGGTGAAGCCGTTCATCGACTGAACTGTTGAATCTTCGGTCTGACCGCCGATCTGAATATCGCCGATAACGAGAGCCTTATGGTCGGTGAATGACTTGGTTTCGTATTTACACTTTTCGCTCCAGCCGTTTTCGGTGTACCACTGATAATAGTAGGTTGTGTTTTCTTCAAGACCCGTGATATCAACACGGCAAACTACCTGCTCTTCGGTTTCGGCTTCGGTTTTTTCGCCGTTGAAGGTCTTGGCATCCGACATTGAATAATTCTTTGAAATTCTTACCTTTGCTTCGGCTTTTTCGGTATCAGCGTGCCAGCAAAGGCTCACTTCGCCCGCTTTTGCGCCGACGTTGAGCATCGGAAGAGTGTTTTCATCGCTGAGTGACGAATAAAGTTCGTCCCATTCAGCCTGCAAAAGCTTGGGTGCATCGTAGCCGGCGAGTGCGGTTGCGCCGAGATTGAGCATCAGCGCGATGCAGAGGATAATTGCAAGTGCTTTTTTCATTTTTATTGCCTCCTTTGAATTTTTTGTCCGTTTTATCGTACATAAACTGAGTTATAATACAGAAAAGACAGACAATTTACGTAAAGATTATATCACGTAAACTGTCTGTCTGCAATAAAAATTTTAATCTGTGTAGGCTCTTTCGGGTTTGATTAATTCACCCTGCTTGAGAAGTGAAAGAAGCCGGATATTCTGCTTTGCGGTGCCCATATAATCTTCAATTCCGTTGGCTTTTGCAATTTCCTTGCGTGCGGAATACGCGCTGTTTTCGCCGATTGACTTGAGCGCATCAACAATCGATGTTTCGTCCTTTTCGCAAGGAGCGAAAAATCTTGATGCGGCGGGATATTTTATCCACGGGCATTTGCCCCAGCTTTCCCACGGTCTGTCTCTGACCTCGGTTTCAACAACCCCGTAGTGGAAGCCTCTCGCCTCGATTACTCTGCCGCCGCCCACATAGATTCCGACGTGACCGGGCATAAAGACGAGCAGACCCGGAATCTCGGGGAGAGTGTAGATTCTGCCTCTTTCCCTGCATTTGAGGAGCATTCCGTTTGCGGAAACATCCTGCGACGAATTATAGACGGGCTTGCTGTCGGGGGTATCGCTCCAGAGATAGCCTTTGATAAGTCCGACGCAATCATGCACTCTTTCGCCGATTTCGGATTTATACTGCTCCATTCTCGCATCCTGATAGTGAGCGGGATACTGGGCCTTTTTTCTCTGAAGAAGGTCGTAGCACGCAGTGTTGCCGAAGGTGCCGTACCAATAGGGTTTACCCATCTGCGCATAGGCATACTGAACGAGTCCGTTGCTTGTTTTCATCAGCATTCACCTCCCTGAGTGAGCGTTCCGACCATACCGTTCCATACTGCGGAAATGCCTGCCGCAAGGGCGGCAACAAGCATTGAAATTCCGACCTTTTTAAACGCATCAAAATCCGTTATTCCGAGCAGAACGTCAACCGAAATTGACGATAAAAACGCCTGCAGGAATGTTTTGATAGCTCTTTCGGCAACGTCTGCCATCATTCTTTTTGTTTCTTCTCTCATATATCATCCTCCTGTAAAATATGTGACTGCTGCGCTTGCCGCCGCACCGATGAGCGCAAAAACAAGCTTATCCCAGAGCGTTGAACGCCTTGATTTCAGCTCTTCAATCGCCGCTTTCAGCTCGCCGACAAGGGCAAGCAGGGTATTGAGCGTTGTTGTTGTTGCGACAAGCGATTTGTCGATTCCGTTGAATTTTCCGAAAAGCTCTTTTATGTTTTGCTCCGCCTGAATCAGACGGTGCTCAATTTCGGTAAGAGTTATTTCGCTCATATCAATCCACCGATTTTTCGATATAAGTTATCCTTACTTTTCTGAGCAGATATGCATTTATATACCCGACATATTTATTTGTTTCTTTGATGCAGAAAATCCTGCAGAACACATTAACGTTTATCGATTCATCATAAAACGGTCTGCACATACTCACGATGCACGGATTTGATTCATCAAATAATGAAAACTCTCTTAAATCGAGCCATTCTGGGCAATCATCATTGTCAATATGCAACTCGATTTTCTGAATTTCCGCATCGGCGGGCATAACCGCGTTGATATCCGGTTCATATGTTAATAAAGTCATCACTTTTGTTGCCGCATTTAAGATAAAATCAACTTCGCCGTTTTGATATGACAGCTCAATGCTTTTTGTATTCAGATCCGTGCGGACAGGCTCGCCGTTATAACAGAGCTTTCCGTTTTTTTCGCTCAGCGAATCGATAACATCGGAATTTGCGTGCTGATGCCTCATTTTTGTGTTGTTGAAAACCTGCGTATAGAGTCTGTATTCCGTCTCGTCGAATTCGGTTTTATCGCCGTTGATTGACGGCAGAAACTGAATCTTTGTTACCATCGGACTCTTATAAATCATATCGTTTTCTTCGGAATATCCCTCAATCTGAAGACTCAGATAATAGTCACGGGTCAGGTGTGCACCGAGATTGATTCTGAATTCGTCGGCAGGCTCAAACATTTCCGTTCTGTAGACCTCGCCCTTTGTAAGAAAAACCACCGCATAGCTTGCACAGCCTGTGGCAAGAATTTCCGCGCCGGGCTTCACAACAAGCGTTGTTGCGTTATGTTCGCCGATATATCCTGCATCCGCACCGCCCGAAATGGGATTTTCCAGACTGAAATCAACTGTTAATTCTCTCATTTTTCCTCCTTCTCAAGTTTTTCGATAATTTTCTGATTCATTTCAAGCATACTGCACCAACAACTCGCATCGCTGATAAAATCAAGAAGCATCGAAAGCTTTGTTTCCGTTGAATGTGATTTGGATTCACAGCAATAGCTTGAGTTTCCTGAAGCAAACTGATTGAACAGATCTGCACACACAACTCTCGCATATTCAAGCTGTTTTCTGATTTCCGTTACGGGAATTTCCGAGCATTCCGTTAAAACACTTTTGCTCATTGTTAACACTTCCTTTTTAAATAATTGTTTCGTATTCGACACATAGAAGAACAAAAAAATAAATGTTTCTTCTCACCCTCATATATTTGTGTCTTACTCGACACTATCTATAATAGCGACTTTTGTTGTCGTTGTCAACACTTTTTTGAAATTTTTTCAAAAAGCATGTTGCGTTTGCGAAACATATATGCTATCATTCTATTGAGGTGAGTGAAATGCTCGGAGAAAAAATAAAGACACTCAGAAAAGAAAAAAAGATGACCCAGACTGAGCTTTCCGAAAAGCTCAACAGCCGTTTCGGTCTGAAAACGGACCGTGTTATGATAAGTAAATGGGAAACGGGATTCCAGACCCCGATTCTGTCAACTCTTTCGTGCCTGGCGCAGATTTTTGATGTTTCTCTCGATTATCTCAGCGGCAGCGAAACGGAAGAAAAACAAATGAATGACAACATTGAAGCAGCAAAGGTTGCTCTTTTTTCGGGCGCGGGTGAAGTGACCGACGAAATGTGGCAGGAGGTTGTTGCTTTTGCAAAATATGTTGAAGCAAGGGAGGCGAAAAAAAACGAGAACAAGTGAGCTTTATGAAATTGCTGAAAAAAACGGAACTGAAATAATTTGCTGCGACCTGCCTGAAACTGCATCGGTTTCGGTCAGAACTCAGTCGGGCAAATGCTACATCGGAATCGACCCGTTTGAGATAGAAACAACGGCTCAGGAGAGGGTACACATCGCCCACGAAATCGGTCATTGCGAAACTCTTGCATTTTATAACGCATACTCGCCCCTTGAGGTCCGAGGAAAGCAAGAGAAAAAGGCGGACAGATGGGCGGCATCGATGCTTGTTCCCGTCAGGGAGCTGACCGACGCTCTCATGCACGGCATCAAAGAAATATGGGATCTGGCGGAGCATTTTGACGTCACGGAAGAATTTATGCTCAAGGCAATCGAATTTCATAAATTAAGCGGTGCATTGATTTAGTTTTTATTGTTTTTTTAAAAAATATATGCTATCATTTTTACATAATAAATGGAAAAGGATGATATCAATGAAAAAAATTATTTCCGTACTTATTTCCATTCTGATTGTTTTTTCAACCTGTGCGGTTGCATTCTCAGCATCGGTTGAATTAGACAAAGACGAAATTTCGGAATATCCTCTTATCATCGTTCCCGGCTACAGCTCATCATCCCTCTACGACCCCGTTGAGGATAAGGTTATCTGGGGTCTCGACTGGGATCACGTGCTTGACCGTGTTCTTGACAGAATCATCGATCTCGGCATCGGTCTGGGTGCGCTCACATTCGGCAACGCCGAAATTATTGCAAAGACTGTCGGCGAAGAAATCAACGGTCTTTTTGAAAAAATGCGATGTAACCCCGACGGCACAAGCGTTT
>JAZNFD010000074.1:0-17266 GCA_045588975.1 Acutalibacteraceae bacterium
CAGGTTGAGTTTCAGATGATGGAATATTTCTTCACGAATCCCGGTGCTGCGTTAAGCAGAACTGATATTCTCAATAAAGTCTGGGGCAATGAATATTTTGGTGAGGAAAAGATTGTTGACGTTAATATAAGACGACTCAGAATGAAAATCGAAGAAGAGCCTTCGATTCCCAAGCATCTGATTACGATATGGGGAATCGGCTACAAGTGGATTGTTTAATAAATTTTTGAATAAACGAAAGGGGGAGCAGACTTGAAATTTGTCGGAATATCAAAACGCTGGTTTTTGAACGTTGCGTCGATCGTTGTTATTATTCTTGTTGCTGTTTCGGTTGCTCTTCTGTTTTCTTTGCGCAGCTACTATTACAGCGCTGCGGCAATTACTCTTGATACATATTCTTCGGAAGAAATCGCATCAAGCCTTAATCTTTACGGTGACACATCCGAAAAAGGCTTTGAAACTGCCGGAAGAAAGTTTGTTGAATCGTTTCCGGATAAAGATAAAATGGCGCTCTGGCTTATTGACGGAACCGGAAACATAATTCTTTCTTCAAGCGGATTTGAAATTAAAGGCGAAGTTGAAATGCCTGATTATGCTATGGCTCTTAACAGCGAAGAAGGCTCTGCAAAATGGACCGGCAAGCTTCCTTCGGGAGAAAAAATAATGGCTTCAACGTGCGTTTATGATTATCCCAACGGTACTCACGGCGGTGCAATCAGATTTATGGTTTCTATGGAAGCAATTGACAAACAGCTTGTGAGAATATGTCTTCTTGTTATCTCGGCCTGTGTTTCACTCTTTTCGTTGGTTGTTATTTCGGGCAGTTTCTTTACCCGTTCAATTGTTAATCCCGTCAAGTCGATTGATGAAACTGCAAAAAGAATTGCAGGCGGTGACCTTGAGGCGAGAATTGACCATTATCCGTATAATGATGAACTGGGCGATTTATGTAAAACGATTAACGATATGGCAACTAAGCTTGCTGCAACTGACAGATTGAAAAATGATTTTATTTCAACCGTTTCTCATGAACTCAGAACTCCTCTTACTGCAATCAAAGGCTGGGGTGAAACACTTCTTCAGATTGGCGAAACAGACCCTGCGATGACTGAAAGAGGAATGGGCGTAATTATCAGCGAGGCATCGCGCCTTAACGATATGGTTGAAGAGCTTCTTGATTTCTCGAGAATGAGCAGCGGAAGAATGCAGCTTAAAAACGAAAAAATTGATATTCTTGCAGAGCTTGATGAAGTTGTTTTTGCATTCAAAGAACGTTCGATGCGAGAGGGAATCGAGCTTGTTTACACTGCTCCGAGAGTTCTTGCTCCCGCAACGGGCGATGCCGCAAGAATCAAACAGGTATTTATCAATATTCTTGATAATGCAATCAAATATACGAAACACGGCGGAAAAATCAACGTGAATGCCGAAAGACCCAATAAGGCAACGCTTATTATTTCCGTGAGTGATACAGGCGCAGGCATATCTCCCGAAGATTTGCCGCACATCAAAGAAAAATTCTTTAAAGCGAATACTACTGTCAGAGGTTCGGGTATCGGACTTGCTGTTGCAGATGAAATAGTAAAGCTTCACAACGGTGAGCTTGATATTGACAGCGTTCTCGGAGAGGGAACAACTGTTAAAATAACAATTCCTCTTGAGCGCTCGGAGCGTGATTCATCGGATAAGGAAGGAGACATAAAAACTGATGAGCACAAAGAAGAACTGTAATTATGTAGCTGTAGGCGGTCAGGCGCTTATGGAAGGAATAATGATGAAGGGCCCGAAAGGCACGGCAATGTCGCTTCGTATGCCTGACGGCTCAATTGAAACCCAGATGAAAGATTTTGTATCTGTGAGAAAGAAATACAAAATTCTTAATGTTCCTCTTGTCAGAGGTGTTGTTTCTTTTGTTGAATCGATGATATTCGGCTATAAGCTCATTATGGAGTCTGCCGAGAAAACATCGCTTGACATTGAAGAAGAGGCAGAATCAAAGCTCGATAAATGGATTTCCGACCATTTCGGTCCGAAGATGATGGCTGTTATCGGTGCGATTTCCGCAGTTCTCGGGTTTGGCTTAGCGTTTCTTCTTTTTATGTGGCTTCCCAGTTTTGTTTTTGATCTTATCAATGACAATCTTTTACACGGAATATCTGCTCTTCGTGCTGTTTTTGAAGGCATAATCAGAGTTGTTATCTTTGTAGTTTATATGTATCTTGTTTCAAAAATGAAAGAGATTCACAGGGTTTATATGTATCACGGTGCAGAGCATAAAACAATTTTTTGTTTTGAACACGGCAATGAACTTACTGTTGAAAATATAAAGAAAGAACTTCGTTATCATCCCAGATGCGGAACAGCTTTTATCTTTGTTACCATTCTTCTCAGCATTCTTGTTTCATCAGTAATTTCTGTTCTTTTTCCGCAGTTGACTGCAAACAGAGCAATCTGGATTTTAGTCAAGCTTCTTATTATGCCTCTGATTATGGGTATCGGTTTTGAGTTTATTCAGCTTGCGGGTAAATATCCCAATAAGCTCACAAAAGCACTTTCCGCACCGGGACTTCTTATGCAGAGAATAACAACCGCAGAACCTGACGATGCAATCATTGAGGTAGCTATTGAAGCAATGAAGGCATGCCTCAGCGGAGAAGTTCCCAAAAAAGAAGAACACGATCCGGAGAATAATGAGTGATGACTGTCCGACAAGTTCTTGAGAAGGGTAAAACCATTCTCAGAGATAATAATATTGCAAATTATTCCAATGAAGCGCGATGGATTTTTGAATCGGCTTTTGAGTGCGGAAAAGACTTTATGTTTTTTTATGCAGACATAACGGTTGACGAAGAAAAAGCAATACGTTATTTTGAAATGATAAATCGAAGAGCAAACGGTGAACCCGTTCAGTATGTAATCGGTTCATGGGATTTTTACGGAGAGACATTCTTTGTCGGTGACGGTGTTTTGATTCCGAGACCTGAAACCGAGATGCTTGTTGATTTTGCGATTGATTTTTTGAAAGATAAAAACGAGGCGGTTATTGTTGATTTGTGTTCGGGTACGGGATGCATCGGACTCAGCGTTGCCAAAAAACTTCCTTCGTCAAAAGTTTTTCTCGTTGAAAAATCGGATAAGGCATTCAGTTATCTGAAAAAAAATCTCGGAAACTTCGGATGCGAAAATGTTGTTGCGATAAAAGGGGATATATTTAAGGGATTCGATATATTCGATATTCCCGAACCCGATTTGATTCTTTCGAATCCTCCTTATATTGAAAGTGCAGATATTGCAACTCTTCAATCAGAGGTTCTTCTCGAACCTTCGATGGCTCTTGACGGCGGTGCTGACGGACTTGATTTTTTCAGAGTTATCACTGAAAAGTGGCTTCCTCATTGCAAGGGAGCAGTTGCCGTTGAGTGCGGAGAAGGTCAGGCTGAATCGATTAAGGAAATGTTTTCAGCTTATTGCGATAAAACTGAATTGATGACTGATTTTAATGATATTGAAAGAATTGTTATCGGAAAGATTGGTCAGGAAAGGAAATAAGATGATTTTTGATTTGATTAAAAACGGATTTTCCGTTGATGTTTTGATGAACTTACTGGCCAGAGTATTTGTTGTTTTCTGTACTCTTCCGATTCATGAATTTGCTCATGCGTTGGTTGCTACAAAGCTTGGCGATGATACAGCAAGACTTAAAGGAAGACTTACTCTTGCACCTCTTGCGCATATCGATATTATTGGTGCCGTTATGATTTTTCTTGTGGGTTTCGGATATGCAAAGCCTGTGCCTGTTAATCCGAGAAATTTCAGAAATCCCAAAGTCGGTATGGCTGTTACCGCTTTGGCAGGTCCGATTTCGAATCTTATTATGGCACTTTTATTTATGATTCTTGCCAACGGATGCTCACTTCTTTTTTCTTCGACTTCTTCTGTTGTTGCGCAGGTATCGATAATTTTCTTCAGTGTTGCGGCTCAGATTAACGTCAGCCTTGCAGTTTTTAATCTCATTCCGATTCCGCCGCTTGACGGATCCAGAATCGCAAATCTTCTAATTCCGCAGAAGTATTATTTCAAGATAATGCAATATGAACGCTACATTATACTCGGCGTTTTCGCACTTATTGTTTTCGGTATTCTTGATAAACCGCTGAGCTTTGTGACAAGCATTGTTATGATTGGCATCGATTTTATTGCACATTTGCCCTTTATTCCGTTCACATAATAACCGAAAGGGGTTATTCCTTTGGAAAAAATACAGTATAAGCTGGAGGTCTTTGAAGGACCGATGGACTTGCTGCTTCAGCTTATTTCAAAAAAGAAAGTCAGTATCAATGATGTGCCGATTATGGAAATCATCGAGCAGTATCTTGAATATGTACGTCAGATGAAAGATGATAATCTTGATGTTTCAAGTGAATTCCTTGAAATGGCGGCAAGACTTTTATATATCAAAACCGTTTCTTTGCTTCCCGTTCACGAAGAAGCCGAAAAGCTTGTTGAAGAGCTGAGAGGTGAACTTACCGAATATCAGGACTGCAAAATGGTTGCGGGAAAACTTCAGAATCAGGCAAAGGGATTTGATTTTTATTCCAGACCGCCCGAAGAGATTGAAGTTGATATGACTTACACAAGAATCCATGAACCTTTTGAAATATTCAAGGCATATATTGCTGCTGTCGGTAAAGGCAAGAGAAAGCTTCCGCCTCCGATTGAAGCATTCAGAGGAATTGTTGCTCATAAAATCGTTTCGGTTTCGTCAAGAATCAGTTTTATTATTGATAAATTCAAAAGCAAGAAAAAACACAGTTTTATATCATTTTTTGAAGAATCCGAGTCTCGCTCCGAAATGGTTGCAACTTTTCTTGCATTGCTTGCAATGGCAAAGGCAAAGAGGGTTCAGATTGACGGATGCGGAGATGACGTTGAAATAACATTGCTTGAAGGCGGAGAGGAGAATATTGAAATTGACGAATGAACAAATACGCGCGGCGTGCGAAGCAATTCTTTTTGCATCAGGCGAGCCGGTTGAAATTTCACGTATTGCTCTGGCACTTGAACTTGATGCCGAAGTTGTTTCAGGTGCTCTCTGGGAGCTTTCGGTGATGCTCGATGAACGTCAGAGCGGTATATGTCTTCTTCGTCTCGGAAGCAAATATCAGCTTTGTTCCCGTGTCGAGTACGCACAGCAGGTAAGGAATGTTCTTGATTTGAAGAAGAATGCTCCGCTTTCACCCGCTGCTTTTGAGGTACTTGCAGTTGTTGCGTATAATCAGCCGGTAACAAAGGCTTATATTGAGCAGATAAGAGGCGTTGACTGCTCGGGTGTTGTTGCAACTCTTTGTCAGAAAGGTCTGCTTGAAGAAAAGGGCAGACTTGATCTTCCGGGAAGACCGCTTCTTTACGGCACAACTCCCGATTTTCTCCGCTGTTTCTGTTTATCATCTCTGTCTGATTTACCTGAGCTTCCCGAAAAGCCTGAAATTGTTCAGGAACCTGATGATGAAATTGATAACGAGCAGGGAGAACAGATAAGGGATTTCTTCGGAAATGAAGAGGAGGCGGTAGATTGACAGCACTTCTGATTATTCTCGGAATCATAGCATTTTTTATTGTTTTGCTTTCGATAAAGGTTGTTGTCACCGTCCATTATGAAGATGATGTAGAGCTTTCCGTCGGATGGCTTTTCCTTAAATTTAAAATTCTTCCTTCAGAAGAAAAAGAAAAAAAGCCGAAGAAGGAAAAGAAACCCAAGGAAGAAAAACCGAAGGAACAAAGCGAAACAGTAAAAGAACCCAAAAAGAAAAAGCAGGACAATATGTTCGTGCGTTTTTACCGTAACAGGGGAGTTGAAGGTGTTGTTCAGCTCCTTAAAGATGCGGCAAAGGCAGTCGGCGGAATGTTCAGGAGAATCGGCAGAGCATTTATTTTTGAAGAGCTTTTTGTTTTACTGACAGTCGGCAAGGGCGATTCCGCACAGACGGCTATCAAATACGGCGAAACCTGTTCAGCTGTATTCCCTGCAATGGGACTTATAGTCAGCACAATGCGAGTAAAAAAATACAGCATTGACGTTAATCCCGATTTTATTTACGGCAACAGCAATGCGAAGCTTCACACAAAAATTTCGGTCAGACCGATAAAGCTTATCAATGCCGTAATTATCGTAGCATTTGAACTTCTGTTCAAAGTTGTTATAAAACTGCTTAAGCACAGCAAGGCGCAGAAACCCGACGTGGAAAAGCAGATTATAAATAAACAGTGATAAAATTGAAAGGTGGAAAACAAAATGAAAGAACAGTCAGCATCAGGAATTCTCGGCACATCAATTGAAAAGATAAAGGACCTCGTTGATGTAAGCACCATTATCGGTGACCCCATTAAAATCAGCGAAACACTTCAGATTATCCCCGTTTCAAAGGTTACTTACGGATTTGCTTCAGGCGGTACAGATTTCCCCTCAAAGAATAATCAGGAGCTTTTCGGAGGCGGCGGCGGAGCAGGTATCACAATTTCTCCCGTTGCATTCCTTGTTGTTAATAACGGCAGTGTTTCTGTTAAGTATATCAATGCTGCAGAAGGCTCGGTTGAAAGAGTTATCGGTATGGTGCCCGATCTTGTTGATAAGGCAACAGATGTTATCAATCAGCTTAAGAATAAGGACAACACTGTTGACAACGCAATTGATGATTATCTGAATACAACAGATCCCACCGCATAATTTGCTGTATTAACCTACTGTGGAATCCGCATATATTTAAATATTTGAATATGTGAGGATGAGACGGTTGAAAAAGAGAATAATTGCGTTTTTAATTTCATTATCGGTTTTAACATTATTTGATTTATCCGCTTATGCATCTGTCGGTGTTTCAGCAGAAAGTGCGGTGCTTATGTGTGCGGATAACGGAGAGGTTTTATATTCACGTAACGCAGACAGACGGCTTTCGATGGCAAGCACGACCAAGATTATGACTTCGCTTATTGCGATTGAATCGGCTATGCCTCAAACGGAGATTGTTGTTACCGAAGAGATGGTTTCGGTTGAAGGTACTTCGATGGGACTTAAAGCAGGTGACAGCGTATCACTCATAGAGCTTGTTTACGGTATGCTTCTTCAGTCGGGTAACGATGCCGCCAATACCGTTGCATATGTTATCGGCGGAAGTCAGAGCGGTTTTGCGAAGCTGATGAATGAACGTGCCCGTGAAATCGGAATGGATAACACCAATTTTGTGACTGCTTCGGGTCTTGATGATGAAAATCATTATTCAACCGCATATGATATGGCGTTGCTCGCGGCAGAATGCATCAGAAATCCTGAGTTTGCTGAAATATGCAGTCAAAAGACAGCAAAGCTGACATACGGCAACCCTCCCTATATTCGTACTCTTACCAATCATAATAAGCTTCTTTGGAAATATTCCGATTCAATCGGTATCAAAACAGGATTTACAAAGAAAAGCGGTAGATGTCTTGTCAGCGCTGCAAAGAGAAACGGTGTTACGCTTATTGCCGTAACTCTTAATGCTCCCGATGATTGGAATGATCATATTTCGTTGTTTGAGTACGGTTTTTCTGAGTTAAAGGGTGTTTATATCGGATGCGATTTCAGCAATGTTAAGGTTGGAGTTGTCGGCGGTGAAAAAGATTTTGTAGACGTAAGGCTTGCGCATAATCCCGAGTGGATTTCCGATGAAAAGTCATATTGCCGTGTTTTGCTTCGAAAAATTGAATATGCACCGATAATAAAAGATTCAATTCTCGGTACGGCGGTGTTTTATTCGGGTAATAATATTATTGATGAAGTACCGCTTCTTGCGGATGAACCGATTTATATTAAACCCGCTGCAGGTGATGTGAATGTTAAAAAAAGCAATTTTTTCCTGGATTTTCTTAAAAAAATAAAAGATTATTTTAATATTTCCGGTGGTGAACCAAGTGGCCGATAATAAAATCAGGCTTCAGAAATTTATTTCAGAGGCAGGTGTTGCCTCGAGACGCAAGGCTGAAGAAATGATAAGAAACGGTCTTGTTAAGGTCAACGGACGTATTGCTCAGATCGGTGATACGGTTGACCCTAAAAAAGATAACGTTGTTATCAAAGGCAAGAAAATAAAAAAAGAAAGCAGCCTTAGATACATTCTTCTTAATAAACCGAGAGGATATGTTACAACAACTGATGATGAGCTTGGCAGAAAGTGTGTGCTTGAGCTTGTCGGTGATGTCAAAGAACGCATTTATCCCGTCGGCAGACTCGACAGAGTTTCGGAAGGTGCATTGATATTGACTAATGACGGTGCGTTTGCGAATGCAATGATGCATCCGTCACGGCATGTCCCTAAGACATATCGTGTAACTGTCAGACCCGGTATTACTGCGGAGCAGGTTGATATTCTTTCGACCGGAGTTGACATTGACGGCAGATTGACAGCGCCTGCCGATGTCCGTGTTCTTTCAAAAGAAGAAGGCAGAGCGGTGCTTGAGATTGTACTTTATGAAGGAAGAAACAGACAAATCCGCCGTATGTGTGAAGCACTCAATCTCGAGGTTGCAAGGCTCAGAAGAATTGCAATCGGCTCAATAAAACTCGGAATGCTTCAGACGGGCGAATGGCGTGACCTTACCGCTCAGGAAGTTGAAAGCTTATTCAAAGCTGCAGGTGTCAAGAACGGCGGTGATTCAAAATGATTAAGTTTTTGCCTTTTGAGGATGATAACGGACTTATCGGAATGAAAGCCTTTGAGAACGAAAATGTTCTTGGTTATTGCACGTTTTCACTCAACGGATTCAATATGGAATTTGTTGAAATCTGTTGCGAGGATGACATAATAACCGAAGGGCTTGCCAGAGCTGCCATGAATTACGGCGCCAACAAGAATGCTTACATCGCTAGAATCAGAAAAGAGCATATCTGCCCCGCATTTGTCAGACTTGGTTTTAAGGGTGATGATGTTCTTGATGTTGAAATTCCCGAGGCTCTGACATCCGGATGTTCGTGCCCGCACTAAAATATAGGAGATGTAATTACCGATGATAAAAAGTATGACCGGCTACGGCAGAGCTCAGCAGCTTGTAGACGGTATGAATATTACAGTTGAAATTAAAAGTGTTAATCACAGATATTTTGAGTTTTCTTCAAAGCTTCCGAGAAGCTACGGTTTCCTCGATGAAAAGCTTAAGAGCTTTTTCAACGGCAAGCTTACCAGAGGTAAAATGGAATGCTATGTTCAGGTTGAATCGGTTGAAGAACCCGATACCGTTATCAGTCTCAATCATTCTCTGGTAAAAGGATATCTTGATGCATACAAAGAGCTTTCCGAAACATACGGACTTGAAAATAATATCAAAGTTTCCGATATTTCGAGAGTAAGCGATATTTTCACAGTCCGTAAGCAGGCTGCAGATGAAGATAAAATCTGGAATGCAGTCAGCGTTGTTGCTCAGGCAGCTCTTGATGGATTTGTTGCAATGCGTGAGCGCGAGGGCGAAAGACTTAAAACTGATGTTCTTTCAAGGCTGGATGAGATTATCTCAAATGTTGAATTCATTGAAATCCGTTCACCCGAAACTGTCAGAGAATATAACGAAAAGCTTCTCGGACGTCTTAAGGAGCTTCTTGCCGATGCTCATATCGAAGAACAGAGAATTCTGACCGAGGCTGCAATTTTTGCAGATAAGATTGCTGTTGCGGAAGAAACGGTCAGACTTCGCAGCCATATTTCTCAGCTTCGTTCATTCCTTGAGCAGAGCGATGCCGTCGGCAAAAAGATGGATTTTCTGGTACAGGAACTTAACAGAGAAGCAAACACAATCGGCTCAAAGGCTCAGGATGTTGAGATTGCACGCAGAGTTGTTTCAATCAAGGCAGAGATTGAAAAAATCCGTGAGCAGATTCAGAACATAGAATGATGGAGATGCAAAGATGAAATTAATTAATATCGGTTTCGGTAATATGGTTAATGCAAGCCGTCTTGTTGCTATTGTCAGCCCCGAATCTGCACCGATTAAGCGAATTATTCAGGAATGCAAAGAAAAAGGAACTCTTATCGATGCAACTCACGGCAGACGAACCAGAGCGGTTATCATTACAGACAGCGACCACGTTATTCTGACATATCTTCAGAGTGAAACTGTTGCCAACAGACTTAACGATGATATGGACGAGCTTGACGAAGAGGAGGATGATGAATAATGGATAACGGTATTCTTATTATTCTTTCGGGTCCTTCAGGTTCAGGCAAAGACACGGTTCTCAACAAGCTTGTTGAAAAACGTGAAGATATAAAAATTTCCGTATCCATGACAACCCGTGATAAACGTCAGGGTGAGATTGACGGAGTTCATTATTATTTTGCTGACAGAGAGTATTTTGAGAAGAATATTTCCGAAAACAAAATGCTTGAATATGCAGAATATGCAGGTAATTATTACGGTACACCCAAGGGCCCCGTTGATGATATGCTTTCAAACGGCAAGGCTGTAATTCTTAAGATAGAAGTTCAGGGTGCCGAAAAAATAAGAAGTATTTATTCAGATGTAATCAGTATCTTCCTTATGCCGCCTTCGATGATGGTTCTTGAAGAGCGTCTCAGATCACGCAAAACAGAGGATGAAGAAACTATCAATCATCGTCTTGTTATTGCTCGTGAAGAAATGAGAAGAGCACCCGATTATGATTATATTGTTGTTAACGATACGGTTGAAAATGCAGTTGCCGGAATCGAAACAATAATCAAAGCTGAAAGACTGAAAATTTCAAGAAATAAAAAAATGATAAGTGAGGTAATCAACAATGTTTAATCCCGATTTAAGAGGAGTTCTCAAAAACCATCTCAGCCGTTATTCTCTTGTAACAGCAACAGCTAAAAGAGCAAGAGAAATCTCGGAATATGCAGAAGCAAACAAAATTATTATGACAGAAAAGCCTGTCAGTGTTGCTATCGATGAAATCATCAAGGGTGACTACGTTGTCGTCGAACCCGAAGAAATCAGAAATATCTGATTATTCAATATAACAAAAGCAGGGGAGTGAAATTGAATGAAATACGCAAAGGTTGCCGTTGAAGCGGCTAACTTCTCCTTTGATAAATCATTTGATTACATCATTCCCGAAGCTTTGGAAAAGATTGCTCAAAAAGGATGCAGAGTAACAGTTCCTTTCGGAATAAAAAATAAGAAATGCCTCGGAGTTATTATGGATATCACAGATTTCTCCGACGGAAAACGGCTGAAAAAGATTGCCGAGGTTCTTGACGAAAAACCGCTTTTGAATGATGAGATGCTTTCGCTTGCGATGTGGATCAAAGAAAGAACTTTCTGTACTCTTTATGAGGCGGCAAAGGCGATGCTCCCAAGCGGAATTAATCACAAAATGGTGGCATCTTATGCTGTCAATCCTGAAGCGGATGAATCGTTAATATCATCTTTAGAAGGAACTGAAAAAGAAATTTATGTTTATCTTGATGAACGAAAAGTGTTTGTTAAAGAGGAATCCGTCTGCAATGCACTCGGTGTAAAAAATTCTTCATCACTTTTCAGCGGAATGGTAAAAAAAGGAATTCTTCTTTCTTCTCATGATGCAGTCCGCAATCTTGGTGATTTGTCCGTTAAAATGATGCGTCTTATCAAGGATGAAAATGCCTCAACCAAGAAGCTCACTCAAAAGCAACAAACAATTATTGACCTGCTTAATGATATTGAAACAGCATCGGTTAAAGAGATTTGTTATTACACAGGATACACTCCGGCGGTTGCGAATACTCTTGTCAAGAACGGATATGCCGAATATTATGAGCAAGAAATAATCAGACTTCCTGTTTTTGCCGATAAAAAAGGCGAAAGAAAAGAAATTAAACTGACTGACGAGCAAAAGATTGCTTTTGATAAGCTTACTAAGCTTGCAGACTCCGGTAAACCGTCTGTTTCGCTCCTTTACGGAGTTACAGGCAGCGGTAAGACCTCTGTATATATGAGCGTTATCGATAAGGTTGTTGATGAAGGAAAGTCAGTTATAGTTATGGTTCCTGAAATTGGTCTTACACCTCAGACCATATCTCTTTTCTGCAAAAGATACGGCGGTGATATTGCTGTTTTTCACAGTGCACTTTCAATCCGAGAACGTCTTGAACAGTGGAAAAGAGTTAAAAACGGAAGCGCAAAAATTATTATCGGAACAAGAAGTGCTGTCTTTGCGCCTGCAGAAAACATCGGACTTATTATTATCGATGAGGAGCAAGAGCATACATATAAATCCGAGCAAACGCCGAGATATAATGCAATTGATGTTGCAAAATACAGAGCAGCATATAACGATTGTCTTCTTCTTCTTGCATCCGCAACCCCCAGTGTTGAAAGTTTTGCCATGGCGCAGAACGGTAAATATGAACTTTGCAGGCTTGAGAAAAGATACGGCAATGCAGTTTTGCCTGAGGTTATCACCGTTGATATGCGAACGGCAGAAAAGGCCGATGGATGCAAGTCCATCAGTCAGACTCTTTATGAAAGTCTGAAAAAGAATTACGAAGACGGCAAGCAATCAATTCTGTTGATTAACAGACGAGGATTTCATACTTTTGCCGCTTGTAATTCCTGCTCCGAAGTTATATGTTGCCCGCATTGCAGTATTTCAATGACATACCATGCCGCCAATAACAGACTGATGTGCCATTACTGCGGGCATTCCGTTCCGTTTTCGAGCAAGTGTCCCGAATGCGGAGAGGATGCTGTCAGATACTCGGGATTCGGCACTCAGAAAATTGAAGATGATTTAAAACGTATTTTGCCTGATGCAAAAATCGTCAGAATGGATACCGATTCCACATCGGGAAAAAATTCTCACGAAAAGCTTCTGGATAGCTTTGCAAAAGGTGAATACGATATAATGATAGGCACACAGATGGTTGCAAAAGGACTTAATTTTCCGAATGTAACACTTGTCGGAGTTGTGTCTGTTGACCAACAGCTGTATAATGATGATTTTCGCAGCCTTGAAAAAACTTTTTCCCTTCTTACTCAGGTTGTCGGAAGGTCAGGCAGAGGTGAATTCAAAGGTACCGCGATAATACAGACTTTAACACCTGAAAATGAAATAATACGACTTGCCGCAATGCAGGATTATGATGCTTTTTATAAAACCGAAATAAGGCTTCGCAAAGGGCTTGTTTATCCTCCTTACTGCGATTTATGCGTTATCGGTCTTACGGGTGAGGATGAAATAATAGTTAAAAATGCGGCAAGAGAATCTCTTGATTTGCTCAAAAAATACTCGGGCGGTGAATTCAAGGGAGAAAAAATAATAGTACTCGGGCCGATGCCTGCAAGAGTGGCAAAGGTTAACGAGAAATTCAGATACAGAATCATAATCAAGTGCCGTAACACGGTACGATTCAGAGAAATGATTTCAAAATTACTCATTGAAACGGGAAAGGATTCGCGTTTTTCAAAGGTAACGATTTATGCGGATATAAATCCCGAAAACACTTAATCGCATTCGAAAGGACTGATGTTTATGGCAATCAGAAACATCGTTAAAATCGGTGATCCGATTCTTGAAAAAAAATCACGTCAGGTAGAAAAATTTGATGACAGACTCTGGCAGCTTCTTGATGATATGAAAGAGACAATGTATAACGCAAATGGCGTCGGTCTTGCGGCTGTTCAGGTCGGCATTTTAAGAAGAGTCGTTGTAATTGACTGCGGCGACGGATATATTGAATTAATTAATCCCGAAATTGTCAGCGCGGAAGGAACTCAGTTTGAGGAAGAAGGCTGTCTTTCTTTGCCGGGTAAACACGGTGTAACTTCACGCCCTGCTGTTGTCAGAGTGAAAGCTCAGGACAGAAACGGTAAATGGTGTGTTTATAAAGGTGAGGAACTTAAAGCACGTTGTTTCTGCCACGAGCTTGACCATCTTGACGGTATTGTTTTTACACAAAGGGTTATAAAGGAGCTTTCGGAATGAGAGTAGTTTTTATGGGAACACCCGATTTTGCGGTTCCTTGCTTACAGAAACTTATTGACCTTGGTCATGATGTGACTGGTGTTTTTACCCAGCCTGATAAACCTCAGGGCAGAAAAATGATAATGACTCCGCCGCCCGTTAAAGTTCTTGCTCATGAAAACGGAATCAAAGTTTATCAGCCGTCCAAAATGCGCGACGGAATTGCTTTTGAAATGCTTCGTGAAGCTGACCCCGAGCTTTGCATTGTTGTTGCATACGGTAAAATTCTGCCTAAGGAAATTCTTGAATATCCCAAACACGGTTGCATCAATATCCACGCATCTCTTCTTCCGAAGCTCAGAGGCGCCGCACCGATTCAATGGTCGATTATCAACGGCTTTGATAAAACGGGTGTGACTTCAATGCAGATGGATGAAGGTCTTGATACCGGTGATATGCTTATTATGCGCGATATTGTAATCGGTGAAAATATGACAGCGGGCGAGCTTCACGATGAGCTTTCTTTGCTCGGAGCAAGTGTTCTTGAGGAAACAATTGCTGCTCTCATTAATAACGAACTTTCACCCGTAAAGCAGAATCACGATGAATTCACATACGCACCGATGCTTTCGAAAGAACTGTCACCGATTGACTGGAATCTGAGCGCAAAAGAAGTTCATAATAAAATACGCGGACTTTCTCCGTGGCCTACCGCTAACGCGAAGCTTAACGGTAAAACTGTCAAGATTCATAAGAGTGTTCTTTCCGATGCCAAAGGAAGCGCTGCGGGTCAGATTGTGGAAACAGGTAAAAAGCTTGTTGTTTGTTGCGGCGATATGAATTGCATTGAAATCCTCAATCTTCAGGCTGAAGGTAAAAAAGCAATGCCTGCCGTTGATTTTATGAGAGGCAATCAGATTGATACGGGAGATATGTTTAAATAAAAGAAAGGAGAACGAATATGCCTTTTTTATTTATGGATTATTATTACATTATACTTGTTATTCCTGCGATGCTTCTTGCTTTGTGGGCACAGTTCAAGGTGAAATCAACTTACAATAAATTCTCGAAAGTTGAAAATTCAAGAAGAATAACAGGAGCTTATGCAGCTCAGGCAATTCTCACTCATTACGGAATTACCGATGTCAGAATCGAGGCGACTTCGGGCAATCTTACCGACCATTATGATCCCAGATCAAAAGTTATCCGTCTATCCGAGGGAGTATATAACAGCACAAGTATTGCAGCAGTCGGAATTGCTTGCCATGAAGCGGGTCACGCCGCACAGCATGCTGAAGAATATAAGCCTATCAAAATCCGTAATATGCTTATTCCCGTTTGTAATATCGGTTCGACATTGGGTATTCCTCTTGCTCTGCTTGGCTATTTCTTTGGCTTTGAGCCGCTTGTTGCTATCGGACTTTTGCTTTATTCCGCAATTGCTCTTTTCCAGCTGGTTACTCTTCCTGTTGTATTCAATGCAAGCAAACGTGCAATAGCGGTTATCGGTGAAAGAGGACTTCTTGCTGATGATGAAGTCGGCAGTGCGAAAAAAGTTCTTTCTGCCGCTGCTATGACTTATGTGGCTTCTATGATTGTTGCACTTGCTAACCTTCTCAGACTTATTCTGAGATTCAGACGCAGAAACTGATAATTTTTCCGAAAGGATGCTGAATATATGAAAAACGCGAGGCAGGTTGCATTTGAAGCTCTTCTGAAAGTGCATCGTGACGGTGCATATTCAAACCTTGTTGTTGACAGCCTTTTAAAAGATAATAACGGTCTTGATGAGCGAGACAGAGCGTTTGTCTGCAATCTTGTTTACGGCACTCTTGACCGACTTATGCTTATTGACTATAACCTCAGTCTTTATCTTAATCAGCCCGTCAGAAAGCTTAAGCCGGAGCTTCATACAATTCTTAGAATGGGTGCTTATCAGCTTTTATTTATGGATAAAGTTCCGTCAAGAGCGGCTGTTAATGAGAGCGTGAACCTTGCGAAGGTCAATAAATCGTCTTTTGCCGCATCACTTGTCAATGCGGTTCTGAGAAGAGTATCTGACAACGGATTGAGACTTCCCGAAGGCGATGAGAAGGACCCTGATTTTCTTTCAATTAAATATTCCTGCCCCGAATGGATTCTTTCGCTGTGGATTAATGCATACGGATTTGAAAATGCTGTTGCACTTGCGGAAAAAGCTCTTGAGGCTCCGAATGTTGTTATAAGAGCAAACACAACCAAAACAACGGCAGATGAATTGATCTGGAAGCTTGCCGAAGAAGGTGTTGTTTCTGAAAAATCGGATGTTTCGGACGCTGCTTTGATACTCAGCAATACAGGTTCAGTTGAAGACCTTGAAGCTTATAAAAGCGGTCTGTTCCATGCTCAGGATCTTGCATCGCAGATTTGCTGCAAAGCACTTGCTCCCGAACCGGGCGATACGATTTTTGATATGTGTTCCGCACCGGGCGGAAAAGCGTTCACAATTGCCGAAATGATGAATAACAGAGGTGTTGTGAGAGCTTTTGATGTATATCAGTCGAGAGTTGATCTTATAAAAAACGGAGCTATGAGACTGGGCCTGGACAATGTATTCTCATATCTTTCGGATGCTTCAATTTTTAATGAAAACTACGGCTATGCGGACAGAATTCTTTGCGATGTTCCTTGTTCCGGTCTCGGCATCATCCGCAGAAAGCCTGAAATACGTTTCAAGAGCCGTAATGATATTGACAATTTACCCGAATTGCAGTATCGTATACTTTGTAATTCGGTAAAATATCTTAAGGATGGCGGCAGAATAGTTTACTCAACCTGTACGCTTAATCCTAAAGAAAATTCAGAGGTTTGTGACAGATTCCTCAGTACACATCCCGAATTTACGGCAGTAAAGATAATGCCGGAAATTCCGAGATACAGCGCTGATGATAAATATCTGACACTTATGCCTCATATTCATTCAACAGACGGATTTTTTGTTGCCGCCTTTGAAAAAACGGGGGTAACAAATGAATAAAGATATTCTTTCAATGACGCTTGAAGAATTGACCGAAGAGTTTTCTGCGATGAAAATTCAGAAGTTCCGCGCAAAGCAAATTTATGAATGGCTACATAAACATCTTGCATCAGACTATGATGAAATGTTGAATATTCCTAAAGTTTTGCGTGAGCAGCTTTCTGAAAATTATCCTCTGTATAATTGCACAATAGCAAGAAAACAGGTTTCAAAACATGACGGTACCGTCAAATTTCTTTTTGAGATGCACGACGGAGATTTCGTTGAAAGCGTTGTTATGAAATACGAGCACGGCAACACCATTT
>JAZNFD010000075.1:0-6641 GCA_045588975.1 Acutalibacteraceae bacterium
TAAATATTTACATAGATTGAAAAACATTCACACTTCTCGGAATTTTATTACATTTTTCAAAAAAATCATACTTTTCAGTTCCGATATGTCATAACCTCGGTAAAACATAAAAAAGCGAGGTTATGTTATGTATTCTGTTGCTGTTGCAAACGAACTTATCCGTGAGATCCGCCCTGCTGATTCGAGGAGTATACTGGTGTTGAACCAGATGGAATTCAAAATCAGATATCTGTTGATTTCCTTGATTCAGAAAGACACATTTGAGTTTGACGCAATCAATATTTCTGTTTCTGAATTTGCTGAATATTTCGGGTTAAAATGGGGCGGAGAGCAGACGAAAAATCTGAGGATTTCAATAGAAAATTTAATTGAAAACAACTATATCATCGACGGAAATATTGTCCGATGGCTGTCGCCCGAGTCTTGTTTTTTAGACGGAAATATCCACCTGAAACTTGATGATTCACTTGCACCTTACCTGCTTCAGCTTGAAAGCCACTTCACTCTGTACGACTACAATGCCGTTGCAAAATTCAGGTCAAAATATTCATTTCGTATGTATGAATTTCTGAAATCTGCCGAAGGTATGGGATTTTATAAAATCAGTCTTGATGATGCAATTGCGTTGCTGGGTGATAATTGTTGCAAAACGAAGGCTGAATTCGTAAAAAGAGTTCTGACGCCTGCATTAAACGATATCAACACATATTCCGATTTAAAAATCAAAAAGAAGTTTCATAAGCCGTTCGGAAAAGCCGAACAGCTGTGGTTCAGCATACGAAACATATCCGATGACACTCCGCAGGAAAACGTTATTTATCACAGCAAATCAACATCACGCAAAGACAAAATTCCTCTTCACGACGAAAACCTGACACCCGTTGATGTTGATATGGATGACAAGCTTAAAAGCCTTGTAAATCAAGCGAAACAAGAAATGTTCCACACTCCCGAAACGACCAAACCCCGTCGCTATGCGGGACGGGGCTCGGTCTGACAACAAAAGAAAATAAAGGAGTGTATTGAAAAAATCAAGAAATTATCAATCAGTAAAAATCATTGAAATGTAGCGGTTTTTGCCATCGTAATATTCGGCAATTCCGCAATATTTATAGCGGAAATCCAGCAGATTTGCTCTGTGTGAATCGGAATTCATCCACAATTCAACGATATCCGACGGTGTCGAAACTCTGTATTTTGCAAGATTTTCGCCCGCCGTTTTCCATTCTGAATCTTCGAGCAACGAATCAATATTCTGCCCGTTTGGTCTGGTGTGGCTCCACTTCTCTGAAGCCTCTTTTGCCCGTATTTCCGCAATTTCGCACAACGAATCCGACATTTTCAGCCGATTCAGATTTGATTCGGTACGATAATTATTTACTATTTCAACCACGTCTGCCATCTTTGCGGATGTGGCTGATTCTTTTTTCAGGGTTGTTTGTTCAACCTCTCTTTCAGATATCTTTTCAGATATCAGCGTTGTTATCTGAGCTATGATTTTTGTGATTTCTTCAACCGTCAGTTCCTCGAACATCGGGTTCGGAATCAATTCCACACTTTGTGGCATAGTTGTTTCAATACAGTCATTTTTTATACTGCATCCTGCCAGCAAAACCAAAATTGTCAACAGCATTATCGCTGTGTTTCTTCTCATAATTCTCCGACCTCGGGAATCGGAACAATTCTGTCGACATAGAATCCGCTTCGGTTTCTGCACGGCTCGTCAACCTTCCTCAAAGACAAAATTGCACATGAGGAAAAATTCTGCACCTGATTTTCTTTGTGAATTACCAAGCCAATTGGCTCTGACGACGTAACAATAATCCCGATTGACGATTCCTGCCCGTATAACCAATTGGCAATATCGAATAAGTTTGCATCAATCGTTTCTCTGATTAATCTCAAAGCCATTTCCTCATTGGAAATGCTTGATGCATAGCGGATGTTATTGATTTTCAGCTCCCGCAAAAGAAGATTATCGCTTTTCGAATACGGAACGAGTTCATCATCCGCATTTCTGCAGAAATAATTCGTCCAGCCGTTTCCCGAGAGCAATTTTCTGATTTTTCTTTCGATGTTTATCACCGAACAATGTTTATTCTTCCACTCATCAAGCAGTGTTATATTATCTCCTCCTGTCTCCTCAAAGGGACAACCTTGCTTACACAGAAACCCGCCTGATTGTCGCACTTTTCAAAAGTAAATATAGCCTCGCGGATTTCAATTTCTTCGCCGTCGGCATTTTTGAAATAGCCTATCGGTGTTTTCAGGTGTTTTATCACGAAATCCAGCGTCTGCGAATCTCCCCGCAGAAAAGGAATAAGAAGATAGATATAATCTTCTATAACCTGACTTATCACTTCTCGTGCAGTTTTCTCGGAGTAACATATCCCCGGGATTTTACCATAAGTTTCAATTTCCGTATTTTTACTGTGGTCTGCACAGTATTTAATCGGGTCATAGTTATCGTCAACCGTAAATAAGTAAATCGCATTTGAGCAGTTCATAAACAGCATTTGCGTTTCTTTTATAATCTCAAAATCGTCAAGCTTTTTCCATCTCTCAATTAATGTCATTTCCAATTTCCTTTCTTTGTGTTTTTTAAAATCAGATATTTTCTATTGCATCATTTTCACCTCCGGATGTCATCAATCTGTTTCAGTTATGACATTTTGAAGCATTCTCAATCTGCAAAAATATCAATTATGAATCTTGCCCCGATTTTAAATCCGTTTCTGAATGAATCTCGGTTTGTTTCGCTGTTGATATACGACCAGGCATCCGTATAGCTTTCAAACAGCGACAGTTCATCCTCCTTCAGCGATTCAAACAGTTCTTTTTCACTTTCCGAAAGCGTATTCATTTTCTTTCTGAACAGTTTATTCTGATTTAACTTTGAATTTTGAGGTTCGATGTTGCCGTAATAGAAATCATCGATGAATATATCCTCACCTCCCATTTTGTTGTTATCATTTGCCGTCACCTCCATCTGTCACTTCAAGTTATTTTGGTTATGACAGATGAGTGATTGTTGCAATTTGCAAATCAGATAAAGCATAACAAAAGGGTTACAAAGGAAAATTCCAATGTAACCCTTTTGCTAATACTCAATATGCAGTTATTTTTTGATAATACGTTTTTTTGCTTTTTCAAAAAGATATTTCAGAACAACATAATACTTCCAAATGATGGTATGATTTACAAACATTTTAAGTTCTTTCGTAGCTTTATCTTTTTTCAGAAAAACATTAATTTCAACAAAAAAATCCTTGGCTTTTTCAATGATTTTGTCTTTCAGACAATCTGAACGATAGTAAAAAAATGTATATTTTAGGATATTGAAAAAATAATTAGTCAAGTAGTTTTTTTCTTGGTCTGTAATCTCTGACAAATCCATTTTCATAATTTCTTCGCCGAATTTAATCCAGTTGTTAATTCTGTCTTTCTGTGTATAATAATCCTTTCTTCTACCTGACAAAGATTCCTCGCGAAGGTACCAAATATATCCTATAGTCGGTACACACAAAAAAGACTTTGCCTTATGCGCAAACATCATAGAAAATATACCGTCGGCATCCATTCCTTTTTCTCCAAAATATCTTAATGTTCCAAGCAACTCCGTTTTATACATTTTTGATGTGTCTCTTGTAAAAAATATTTTTGAATGATCCGGATACTTTTTCGCAAATTCTTTAATTGTAAGATTATTCTCTTCTGCAACACTACAAAAGCAAGAATTTTTATCCTCAACATCTGACCCATCAGAATTATGAATAGATGTTCTGAAACCTATCATATCGGGGTGTTGTGCATTATTTAAATGATCGTCAATATCAGAAAACAGCGATGGCATTATTTCATCATCTGAGCCTAAAAACATAAAATAAATACCGTTTATATAATTCAGTCCATAATTTACTGCTGATACATATCCTCCGTTTTCTTTCGAAAAAACCCGTATCCTTTTATCTTGAGAAGCATATGAATTCACAATGTTCAAAGTATTATCAGTTGAACCGTCATTAACTATAATTAATTCCAAGTTATCAAAATTTTGACCAATACAGCTTTGAATAGCTCGGTCTATATAACTTTCAGAGTTATAACAGGGCATAATAATGCTGAATAACGGTTTTCTTTTTGAAGAAGTTTTATTTGTTAAATTCATTTTTAAATAACCTCTCATTAATAATCATTTAAATATTTTAGCAACATCCTTAAAGTACTCTCAATATGTTCAAACATCTCTTTTTATTTCATCAAGACTGCCGTTTTCGTTGATCTTATAAACCCTTGTACAATATTTAAGCATACTGGGTCTGTGGGTAGTGATAATCCGTGTTCTGTTGGGGTAAGCTTTCATCATATTTTCAAGAACTTTTGCTTCGGTTTCGGCATCGAGAGCACTCGTCGCCTCGTCCATAACTATGATGGGAGCATCACGCAGAACCGCTCTTGCAATTGACATTCTCTGCACCTGACCCTCGGAAAAATTGACACCTTTTTCACTGATTTCAGTGTTGATTCCGAGAGGCAATTCTTCAATAAAACTCCACGCATCCGCGGTAACGAGAGCATTGATGATTTCCTCATCCGTTGCCTCGGGTTTGACAATTCTGAGATTGTCTGCAACGGTTCCCGAGAATATCGCATTCCCTTGAGGAACATAGGAACAGAACCTTCTCGTGCTTTCGGAAATATTAATTTTTTCGCCGTCTTTTGTTTCTAAAACAAGCTCTCCGGAATCGGCTTCAACAAGTCCCAGAATGAGTCTGAGAAGAGTTGTTTTTCCTTCGCCCGAAGGGCCTACAAAGGCAATCGTTTCACCGGGTTCTGTTCTGAACGAAATCTCGCTGACAACAGGCTCTTCGCCGTCGGGGTATGTATATTTCAGATTATCGCAAACGATTGTTACACCGTTTTCGTTTGCGGATTTTTCCATCTTTTGTGCTTGTTCATTATCTTTGTTCTCTTCAAGCGGCAAATCGGTTATCTCCATAATTCTGCCCGCCGCGGTAGCGATTGTAATTGCTCCGGGGATAAGCGAAACAAGTGATGAAAATGAACCCGTCAGCTGACCCGAAATCTGAAGGAACAATGTCATTGTGCCGTAGGAAATTGCACCCTGCCAGAGACGGTATACTCCCCATCCGTAGCAGGTATATGCAACAACAAGTCCGATTATGGACATACACAGACTCATAACAATTGTAAAACGATCGTGGTCAAGCTTGATTTTTCTGTGAAGCTGAAGATTTACCCTCATCTGTTCAACATAACGTTTGGTTAAATCAAACGCCTTGATTGTCTGCAAATTCTGTATTGATTCCGAATAAAACGAAAGGATTTTTCCGTTCATTTCACGGCTTTCTTTGTTATATTTGCGAATCATTTTTGTTGTTATTTTCGAAGAAAACACAAGAAACGGTGCACTCATAAATGCGAAAATTGCCATTGTGGGGTCGTAGTAAAGGACAACTGCGAGACAGCCGATGAACTGCGCCGAAGTGGTGAAAACATTGGGAATAAAGGAGATTATGCTGTTTGAAATTGCATTTGTATCGCCTTCAATTCTGTTAAGAATGTCGCCCGAATGATATTTTCGGATGCTTTCCCATTTTGAATAAGTAACGTGTTCATAAACGCCGTTTCTTATCTCCATACTGATTTTCGATCCCACAATTCCTGCGATTCTCGAAACAACCGCACTAATCAGAATCTGTGTTATTCCGAGAGTTACGGCAATTACCGCACTTTTAACAATTGTTTCATTGTTATGAGAAACAACGGAGTCTATCAGGTATTTTGACGCAACGCTTGCACCAAGACCCATTGCAGTGCTGACAAGTCCGATAACAACATATAGAATTATCTGCAACTTATATTTTGAAACATATATCAGAAGCCATTTCCATTCATTGCCGAGCGAACGAAAAAGCTGAACATACTCGCTTGGTTTTTTCAAATAACATCACCAACTTTTTATCTGCAAAATGCAACATTAATCCACATTAGATTATATCATATAAAAAGAAAAAAACAAGAGAAAATACAATAAAAATATATGCAATATATATTGACTTTTATTTTGAATTATTTTATAATGTTTCACGATTATAATGGAGTAATGTAGGTGAGTTTTTTCGATTGCGGATTTCACCGACACTTAAGTTATGAAAAAAAACTACAGTATTTGCAAAAAATCAATCTGCATTGATGCGGCCGACTTTCCGGGTGACAACCCTCTGTGGAAACAGTTTGAAGCTGAAACCGACACAGCCGACGCAGACATAAACATCCGATGCAGGATTTGCGAGCCGTTCCCCGAAATGCCGGAAGAACACAAATGCAGAGCCGGCGAGTTTGTTGTTTCGTTTGACGGCGATACCGTTTACCGTGCACTCCCTATGGGAACAGTTCACGGAGCATTGACCAGATACACCCATTATGATACTTCCCGAAGCGAAACCTGTTTTACTTCGGAAAGCTTTCCGATAATGATGGACAGCAGATATATGTGGGGTTCAATCTCATTGGCTCAGCTTCTGCTTCCTCATAACGCATTTTTTATTCATTCATCGTTTATATCGGTAAACGGCAAGGCAATCCTTTTCTCCGCCCCTTGCGGCACGGGTAAAAGC
>JAZNFD010000076.1:0-6615 GCA_045588975.1 Acutalibacteraceae bacterium
TACAGATAAAGAAGGAATACTGATGACAATTATGGAAAAAATCAAAAGCGGAATTACTTACTGCGACGGCGGAGCGGGCACACTTCTTCAGTCATGGGGACTCAAAGCAGGCGAAAAACCCGAAACATGGAATATAACAAACCCCGATAAAATAATCGAAATGCACCGACTTTACCTTGAGGCAGGTGCAAACATCATCACAACCTGCACCTTCGGCGCAAACCGACTTAAATTTGATAACCTGGAAGAAATAGTTGTTGCGGCTGTAAACAATGCAAAAACAGCCTGCGAAGGTTATGAAGACGCTTACATTGCTCTCGATATCGGTCCCACGGGAAAAATGCTCGAACCGCTCGGCGACCTTAAGTTTGAGGATGCTGTTTCGATATTTTCCGAAACAATAAAAATCGGCGCAAACGCAGGCGCAGATCTTATTCTGATTGAGACAATCAATGATTCATATGAAGCAAAAGCCGCTGTTCTTGCAGCAAAAGAAAGCTGCGATTTACCCGTATTCATCACCTGTGTTTACGACGAAGCTCAAAAGCTTATGACCGGCGCAGACCCAGCATCAATGATCGCAATGCTTGAAGGTCTCGGTGCCGATGCAATCGGTATGAACTGCTCACTCGGCCCCGTTCAGATGGCTGAAATCGTCCCCGGATTCGCAAAATATTCAAGCTTACCCATTATCGTTAATCCCAACGCAGGTCTGCCCAGAAACGAAAACGGCAAAACCGTTTTTGACATTGATGCCGATAAATTTTCGGATATCATGTGTGAAATTGTAAAATCGGGTGCCACAATCATCGGCGGATGCTGCGGCACAACTCCCGAGCATATCAGAAAAACGGTTGAAAAAACAAAAAATCTGCCGTTTTCTCTTCCCGAAAAGAAAAACCACACTCTTGTTTCATCATACACCCACGCCGTTGAAATAGGTAATACCCCTGTTATTATCGGCGAAAGAATTAATCCTACCGGTAAAAAAAGATTCAAAGAGGCTCTTCGCGAAAATGACATCGGATACATTCTTAACGAAGGTCTTGCACAGAATAAAAAAGGGGTTTCAATTCTTGATGTCAATGTCGGTCTGCCCGAAATTGACGAAACCGCAATGATGGTAAATGTTATCAAAGCTCTTCAGGGTGTTATCGATCTTCCTTTGCAGATTGATACGGTTGATCCCGTCGCAATGGAAAAAGCAATGAGAATCTACAACGGCAAGGCACTTATTAACTCCGTAAGCGGAAAAGAGGAAAGCATGAAAGCAGTCTTTCCGCTGATAAAAAAATACGGCGGTGCCGTTATTGCCGTAACCCTTGACGAAAACGGTATCCCCTCTTCCGCTTCTGAAAGAGTTGAAGTCGCAAAAAAAATCATCAGCCGTGCAAAAGAATACGGAATAGACGAAAAAGATATCATCGTCGATCCGCTCGCAATGGCTGTTTCGAGCGATTCCGAAAGCGCAAACGTAACACTTGAAGCCGTAAAAACGCTTCACGATATGGGCATCAAAACAAGCCTCGGTGTTTCAAACATTTCATTCGGACTGCCGTCAAGGGCCGACGTCAATTCCGTATTCTACACAATGGCGATGCAATGCGGTCTTGACTGTGCCATTATCAATCCGTTTTCGGATGAAATGATGAAAGCATGGCATTGCTTTATGGCTCTGACAGGCAAAGATAAAAACTGCGCAGACTATATTGAATTTGCAGACAAGCTTTCACCCGTGCAGACTCAGACATCGGCAAAATCCGACCTCACTCTCGATTCGTGCATCATCAACGGACTCAAAGAGCAGGCAGGTGCAGTTGCAACAGAGCTTCTGAAATCGACTTCTCCTATGGAAATCATTGACGGAATGATTATCCCCGCTCTCAACACAGTCGGCAAAGGGTTTGAAGAAAAAACCGTCTATCTTCCTCAGCTTCTTATGAGTGCACAAGCGGCAAAAGAGGCATTCGAATCAATCAAATCCGCAATTCCGTCAGAAGAAAACAAAAAGGGCAAAGTCGTTATCGCTACTGTCAAAGGCGATGTTCACGATATCGGTAAAAATATAGTAAAGGTTCTTCTTGAAAATTACGGCTATGAAGTTATCGACCTCGGAAAAGACGTGGCACCCGAAACAGTTGTTGATGCCGTAAAATCAAGCGGTGCGAAGCTCGTCGGTCTCAGTGCTCTTATGACGACGACCGTTCCCGCTATGGAGGAAACCATAAAACTTCTCAAAAAATCCGTTCCTGAATGCAAGGTTATGGTTGGCGGTGCGGTTATGACAGAAGAATATGCTGCAATGATAGATGCAGACAGTTACGGCAGCGATGCAATGGCTTCGGTCAGATATGCAGAAAAAGTTTATTGTAATTAATAAAATTTATAGTTGAAAATATAAAGTATATATGTTATACTTTTGAAACTGCAATGAAGAACGGAAGGTGAAACAAATGATAATGGGCGAATCAGCCGAAAACTATCTTGAAACAATACTTATTCTCGGCAAAAAGAAGGGTACTGTGCGTTCCGTTGACATTGCTACAGAGCTTGGTTTTTCAAAGCCCAGCGTGTGCGTCGCAATGAGAAATCTCAGAGAACACGGTTATATTTTAACCGACGGTGACGGTCTCATCACCCTTACCGAAACCGGCTATGAAATCGCAAGCAAGGTTTTTGAACGCCACGAAACCATTACCGCGTGGCTGACAGGAATCGGCGTCAGCGCAGACCAGGCAGCAATCGATGCCTGCAGAATTGAACACGTAATCAGTCAGGAAAGTTTTGACTGTCTGCGAAAGGCAGTAGAAAAATAATCAGAACAGCGTGTGGCTTGCGCCATGCGCTTTTTGACTGTTATTGTATATTTTACATAAACAAACCATAAAACGAATTAATTTAGCGTAGTAAATCGCTAATTGACTAACACAATAAAGTGTGATATACTGTATGTACATTAATTATCAGGAGAATGTTATGGACGGATTTCTTGCTACTCTTTCAAAAGAAGACAGCCTCACATACGAGCTTTCAATGCTCTATAAACAGTGGGGATACAAAGAATACAGAATGGCAAAATTTGAGGAATACAGCTTTTACAGCGACAACAGAGATTTCCTCGCAGGCAAAGGTATTCTTGCATTCAATAATTCGGACGGTCGCCTGATGGCGCTCAAACCCGACATCACCCTTTCAATCGTAAAAAACGCAAAGCTTTCGGGTGCACTGACAAAACTTTATTACAACGAAAGCGTTTTCAGAATGAGCGACAGCTCAATGGACTATAAAGAAATCAAGCAAACAGGCGTTGAGGTGCTCGGCAAGGTTGACGAATATCTTATTTCAGAAGTGCTGATGCTTGCCGCAAAGAGCCTTAAAACAATTGACAAGGATTTTGTTCTTTCGATTTCACATATGGCATTTATCCCTTCACTTCTTGCAGAACTCAATATCGGAGAAAACGCAAAGAAGGATATCATTGAATGCGTTAAGGGAAAGAACATTCACGACCTTCGTGCAATATGCGGCAAATGCGGCGTAACCGCAGAGAAAACAGAACTTCTTTCAAAGCTTGCGGGTATCAACGGCAAGCTTGACGATGCAATTGAAAAGCTTTGCTCACTCGCTTGCAACGAAGAGATGAAGAATGCTTGCGAAGAGCTTAATTTCTTTGCCGCATCACTCAGAAAGAGTGAACTTGCAGACAGACTTTTCATTGACCTTTCGGTACTCAACAACACCGAATATTACAACGGTATAATATTCCAGGGTTATGTTGAAAAAGCTCCCTCGGCTGTGCTTTCGGGCGGAAGATACGATAAGCTTGCAGGCAAACTCAGAGAAAACACTCAGGCAGTCGGCTTTGCGGTTTATCTTGACAATCTCAATCTTTATTACAAGAAAAAAAGAGAATTTGACAGTGATATTCTCATCATTTTTGATTCTTCAAACAGAAGTGAGTCTCTTCTTTCACTTGTTGAAAGCTTTGTAGAAAAAGGCTTCTCGGTCCGTGTTGAACACACCGTACCCGACGGATACAAAGCAAAAACCGTTTATTCTTTTGAAAACGGTGCATTAAGGGAGGTATCGGTATGCTGAACATAGCATTGCCCAAAGGCAGACTCGGCGACAAGGTTTATGAACTTTTCGCATCAATAGGTTATGACTGCAGCGAAATTTACAGCGACAACAGAAAGCTTGTTTTTGAAAACGAAGAAAACGGCGTGCGCTATCTTCTTGTAAAGCCCTCTGATGTTGCGATTTATATCGCACACGGCGCGGCGGATATCGGCGTAGTCGGTAAAGATATCCTTGAAGAAGGAAGCTTTGATATTTACGAGCTTCTCGATCTCGGTCTCGGTAAATGCAATATGTGCGTTGCCGCACCCAACGATTATGTTGAAGATTTCGACAGACCTCTCAGAGTTGCCACGAAATTCGTAAACATTGCCAAAGACTATTACATATCACTCAACCGTGAAATTGAAATAATTAAACTCAACGGTTCAATCGAAATTGCTCCCCTTCTCGGTCTTTCCGATGTTATTGTGGATATCGTTGAATCGGGCAAAACGCTCAAAGAAAACAATCTTCGCGTTTATGAGCAGATTATGCCCATCAGCGCAAGACTGATTGCCAATAAATCCTCCTATAAATTCAAAGGCAAGGATATTGACACTCTTATGGAAAAGCTCACAAAGGAGTTAGCAAAATGATTAAAATAATCAACATTGACAGCGCTGAAAAAAGCGAGATTCTCACCAGAGACATCAAGCTTGAAAGCGGTGTTGAAGCAATCGTTTCCGATATCATAAAGAACGTTAAAGAAAACGGCGACAAGGCTCTTAAAGAATACAGCCTCAAATTTGACAAGGCAGAAATTGAGAATCTTCGTGTCACTCAGGCAGAAATCGACGCAGCTTACGAAAACGAAGACAAAGCACTCATCGAAACCCTTGAACTCGCAAAGAAAAACATCTGGAATTTCCACGAAAAACAGCTTCACGAAGGGTTCGAAATAAACAACGGCGACGGTACAGTTTCGGGTCAGAAAATCACACCGATTGAAAAGGTCGGTATCTATGTGCCCGGCGGCACGGCAAGTTATCCCTCTACCGTGCTTATGAATGCCATCCCTGCAAAAATCGCGGGAGTAAGCGAAATCATTATGGTTACTCCTCCCGATAAAAACGGCAATATTCCATCCGCAATCCTTTGTGCAGCTAAGATTGCAGGTGTTGACACAATCATCAAAACGGGCGGTGCTCAGGCTGTTGCCGCTCTCGCGTACGGCACGGAAAGTGTTCCGAAAGCCGATAAAATCGTCGGACCCGGCAACGTTTTTGTTGCAACAGCAAAAAGAATGCTCTTCGGTCTTGTTGACATCGATATGATTGCAGGTCCGAGTGAAATTCTTGTTCTTGCAGACGGTACTTGCAACCCCGCTTTTGTTGCGGCAGATCTTCTTTCTCAGGCGGAGCATGATAAACTCGCAAGTGCGGTGCTTGTTACCGACAGCGAAGAACTGGCTTACGCAGTTCGTGATGAACTCGAAAAGCAGATTCCGCTTCTTCCCAGAGAAGAAATCGCAAGAGCATCAATCGACACAAACGGCAAGATTATTATTGCCAACAGCATCGAGCAGGGCATTGAAATTGCCAACGAAATCGCACCCGAGCATCTTGAGGTCTGTGTTGACGATCCCTTTGCACTTCTTGAAAAAATCAAGAATGCAGGCTCAATTTTTCTCGGAAAGAATACTCCCGAAGCTCTCGGCGACTATCTTGCAGGCACAAATCACACTCTTCCCACATCGGGCACGGCAAGATTCAGTTCTCCCCTTTCGGTTGATGATTTCGTAAAAAAATCGCAGTATATTTACTACACCGAAGATGCACTCGGCAAGGTTAAAGACAACATTGTTCTTTTTGCAAACCGTGAAGGTCTTCACGCTCACGGCAAGAGTGCGGCAATCAGATTTGAGAAATAAGGTGAACCCATGAGCAGATTTCTTTCAAACAATTACGAAAAGCTTGTTCCTTATACTCCCGGTGAACAGGTTAACGTTAAAGTCATAAAACTCAACACAAACGAATCCCCCTTTCCTCCTTCTCCGAAGGTCAAAGAGGTCTTAAGCGAAGAAGTGATCGATAAGCTCAATCTTTATTCCGACCCTGAGCTAAAAGAGCTTCGTTCGGCAATCGCAGAGCAATTCGGCGTTACTCCCGATATGGTTTTCTGCGGCAACGGATCGGATGACGTGCTTGCATTTGCAATCATGGGATTCTGCGGCGCAGGCGGCAAGCTCTGCTGTCCCGAAATATCATACGGATTTTACCCCGTTTATGCCGATATTTTCGGTGTTGAGCTTGAGCAGATTCCGCTCAAAGAGGACTTTTCAATCGACGTTAACGACTACATAGGCAAAAACAAGAATATCGTTATCGCAAATCCCAATGCACCGACAGGACTTGCGCTCAGCTTTGACGAGGTAGAAATGATTGTTTCATCAAACCCCGACAATCTTGTGATTATGGACGAAGCTTATATGGCATTCTGCGGCGAAAGCTGTATGGAGCTTGTTAACAAATATGACAATCTCCTTGTCACACGCAC
>JAZNFD010000077.1:0-7906 GCA_045588975.1 Acutalibacteraceae bacterium
AGTTATGCAGTCCATAAAATCTCCCGGTGTTCTTATGTCAATCAAATCCGTTATCAGCAACAAACCTCTTCTTCTGATAACTCTCTCCGATTTCCTCAGCGGCTTTGCCATCAAGGGCAGTGAGGACGATTATTACACCGACGTTCTTCACTTCTCCTCAATGACGCTTGTTGCAGGTATTCCCGCAGCACCCATAAGCCCCGCCAGCTATGCCTGGGTACCTTGGATGAGAAGGCGTTTTTCAAGCCGCCTGCTTTACATACTCGCCAAAGAAATAGGCAACATTCTTTATGTTCCTGTATTCCTTTTCGGCTGTATCGGCATGAAGAAAGATTATTCCGGCGGTATGTATCAGAAGGTTGTTCCCATGGGTATTGCAATGGCTCTGTGGGAAATCATCTGGACTCTTTTCTTCGGACTCAAATCCGTTATCGGAACAGAAATGTATAACGAGGCAATGGATTATTGCGAATGGAAGAACGGCTACCGCACGGAGGCAATGGCTTCCGTTGCCAAGGGTATAGCCGCAAAGGTTTCATCGAACACAAGTGCAGTTGTTACAACCGCAATCAAAAAGATGATCGGCTATGAAGCAAACGCATTCAGAATGGGAACGGAGCAGACTGATAAGGTCAAATTCTTCCTGTTTGCAATGTTTACTATTATCCCTGCAGTGACAGGTTCGCTCGGAATTATCCCCATGCTGTTCTATGACCTTGACAACGATAAAAAAGAAAGAATGTATGCTGAGCTGCTCGAGCGCCGCAAACTAATGACGGACGCGGTTGAAAGCAACGATGAAAATATGCTCAGACTTGCAACTGAGGCGCAGATAATAAAGTAAGTGCAAAGTGGAGTATACTATGGAAATAAGATATATAAAAGACAATGAAGCGGCGGAATATCAAAAGGTTTCGGCGGCATCGTTCATATGGAAATTCAATGAAAAAGAAGACAGCACCGTAAAGACGCCCGTTCTTGCGGCTTTTGAAAACGGGAAACTGATCGCAGGCGTTGAAATATATGATTACAGAACAAATTACTGCGGGAATTTCCTCCATTCTGTTATAGTCAGCGGTGTGTGCAGTATACCCGAATACCGCAGAATGGGCGGAATCCGTGAAATTATGAAAAAAATCGGCGAAACAGCAATTGAAAATGACTGGGTCTTCGGCTTCCTGCATCCGTTTTCAATCGAATATTATGAAAAATTCGGTTATGCAAATCTCAACCGAATGTTTGCAATCAAAATTCCTTTTGAGAATCTTAAGCGTATTCCCCGCAACAACGATGTTGTTCTGTATACAGGTGAACAGTTTGAAGAACTGAGCGCTCTTCACTCGGAATTTGCGCTCAGAGAAAATCTGATGACGCTTCGCAAAGAAAAAAAGCATTTCTGCGACGCTCCTCTTGAAAAAGCAGACTATACATATTTAAGACGCAACAAAGACGGTAAAGCCGACGGTTACGTGCGTTTCACCGTAGACCGCCCCGATGCGCTTAATGTTGAAGAACTTTTTGCACTGACACCCGAAGCGGTTTACGGGTTAATCGGTTTTCTTCGCAACTATGACGGAATAGTGAAATATATCAGAGTCAGAAAGCAGTATCAGGGCAGTGACTTTTCCTGCATTGCCGACAGAATCGATAACGTTACATATGAATATGACGGCGGTGTCGCAGCCAGAATTTATAACCTGAAAAAGTTGCTTGAAAACAACAGATACCCTGAAGAGTACGGCAAATTCCGTGTTCTCAGCAAAGATGAGTTCGAGCAGAATCAAGGAGTTTTTGAGGTTGAATATCAGAACGGCAAGGGTGTTGTTACACACAAAGCCGAAGGCGACTATGATATTTCCCTCACAGCACCCGCTGCTGCAAGGCTTATGCTTGCAGGCGAAGGTCACAACGCTCAGACCGCATTATATATTGACGGAGTTGAAATCAAAGGCAATGCCGATGATTTTTTCAGAGCTTTTCCCTACCGTCATACAAGATTCTGCGACAGCAACTGGTCGATTTAAGATGAAATAAAAACGAAAAAATTTCGAAAAGAGTGGTAGCTTTTATGGTATGTGCATCGACTATTGCTTCTGCAGGTGCGGCGAGTGCATCGGCAACCGAAACGGATTGCGGCGGCAAGTGCGAGCATTCACCCGTAATTGTTCTACCCGGCATCAATTATTCGCCTACATATCTCTATGACGAAAACGATGAACCCGTTATGTATAACGGAAGCCGTGTTGGCGGCACTTTGCTTATTCTCAATGAGGCGGCACTTTCAACCGCCAACATCCTTAAGCTTGCGGGCAGCGCTTTGGGTACAATTGCTCTCCAGACAAATCAGGGTCTCGACAAGGTTGCTTATAACCTCGTTTCAGAGATTTTTAAATATCAGAAGTGTGACGAAAAGGGCGACCACATTGAAAACCTGAAAACACAGAGATGGAATTACTCTCTTGAGAAAATGTCGGATGAAGATCTTGCATGGACCTACAGAATGGTGCCAATGCAGGCACTTGTTAACGAAATCGGCAAAGATCACGTTTATTTCTTCACGTTCAATCTTGTGGGTGATCCGATGGATTCGGCAGATGACCTGGCTGAATATATCGAAATGGTAAAAGAGCAGACGGGTCACAACAAGGTATCGCTTCTTCCCGTTTCGCTGGGCGGCACAATTCTTACCGCCTATCTTGAAAAATACGGTCACGGCGAGCTTGACCAGATTGTCAATGCAGTTGCCTGCCTTGACGGTACGGATATCGCTGCGGATCTCTTCGCAAGAGAATGGCGCCTTGATGATGAATATCTCTACCATCAGTTTATGACAAATATTTTTGTTGAATCCGAAGGCAAGCCGACTCTCGGCTACCTTATCAACACGCTTCTTCATATCATTCCCCGTTCGGGAGTGGAGGCGCTGCTTTCGGGCGCAATGAGTGCAATTCTGGATACGCTCATGCTTAATTGCCCTCAGTTCTGGGCTATGCTCCCGTCTTACAGATATGAGGCACTCGCCAAAAGATATCTCGGCGACAAACCCGAACTTAAAGCAAGAACAGACAGCTTCCGGACTGCAAGGCTCAACCTTAAAGAAAATATTCTCAAAGCGGTTGAAGACGGAGTGCGTGTTAATTTCATATCGTGTTCAAATCTTGATCTGGGCGAGGAAATGTATACATATTTCAATATCGTCGCCTCTGCAGAGAAGGTTAATTCCGACGGTATAGTAAACCTTTCCTCAACAACTCTGGGTGCAACGGGGGCGGCAGGCAAGCAGACTCTTGATGATGTTGACTACGAAAAGAATACATATTGTAATAATCCGGACCATAATCACGTTTCACCCGACAATATGGTTGATACTTCTACTGCAATTCTTCCTGAAAACACGTGGGTTTTCCTCGATCAACATCACGAAGTGGGCTGCAACGATGTTGTACTTAATCTTGCAAAGGCGATTATTCTGGGTGAAGTAACGGATGTCAATGACAACCCCGAAATGTATCCTCAGTATAACTATCCTTGCTATACACAGAGCATACGCCGCCGGAAGTTGCCCGATGCAAAGAAGGCAGATCAGACTAACCTGAGCGAAGAAGATAAGGCAGAGCTTAATGCGGCAATTGCAGAGGGTGAAGCTGTGCTTAAATTAACCGTTGCCGACCAAACGAGAGTGGAAGCTGCGGAAGAAAGACTTATTGCCATTCTCCATAAGGTAGGTGCGGAAGGCTACGAAAACATCGAACCCGAAAAAGAATCAAAGCTTGCCCCGATTCTTGAAGATATTACCTATGCGATGAGTAAGGGTTCCCTTTTCCTTTTGGGCGGCGGAAGTCTTGTCGACAGAATTCTTTCACCGTTCAGGATGCTGTTCTCACTCATCTCGGAAAAGTAAAACGCTTACAATAAGCCAAAGCCGACGGGTTTTAATCCGTCGGCTCTTGAAATATAAGGTTTTATTTATCCAAGGGCGACCATGCTGAAAACGAGTGCGAAAAGAGCAACTGTTTCACAAAGGCCGACAACGGTGATGTACTGCGAGAGGCCTTTGCCTGTTTCAGCAAGAGCGTCTGCGCCTGCGGCGCCTGCTTTACCCTGAACAACGGCTGAAACTGCCATCGCAATGCCTGACGCGATGCCGAGGCCGAAGAGAAATGCGGGGTCAGCAGTCGATGAACTCATCTGCTGCATAAGAAGGAAGCCGTAGATGGTCTGGGTAAGAGGTGCACCTGCGAAAACGGTCAGAATGAAAGGTGCGGCTTTATTGCTCATATAGCACTTTTTCCAAGCGCCGATTGATGCCTGACCCGCAATGCCGATACCGATTGCAGAGCCTGTTGCGGCAATACCCATTGCCAGAGCTGTTGCTAATAATCCTAAATTCATAATGATTCTCCTTAATTTTCAATTTGTTCTTCAAAAGGTTTGAATTTATGTCCGCTCCAGGACATATCAAGATGTGATGAAAACTCCAGTGTGTTAAGTCTTATTCCGTGAACAATGACGGACAGAACATTCAGTATCATATTCAGTCCGTGACCGAACACAAGAAGCACAATCGCAATTATCATAAACATAAAGTTGCCGAGCAAGGGGCCTGCAAGCTCATTGACGGTTGCGGAAATTGCCGCACCTGCAAGACCAACTGCCCAAAGGCGGATATACGAAACTATATCCGAGAAAACATTGACGACTCCGAGCAGAACGGAGACGATATTCTTGAGGCTTTCAAGAATTGATTTGCCGATGCTTCCGTTGTAGTTTGAGAATACGAAGCTCATAACAAAGCCTGCTATGACCATAATGAGTGCAACCGTTCCGACGGGAATGCCGCTTATCACAAGACCGAACGGGAACACCTGAGCGTTTACAACAAAGCTGAGCACCACATAAAAGATGCCGATAAGCTGCATTATCGAGCCGATGTCACCGAGAATCTTGATTGATTTTTTGTTTCGGGAGGCAACCTTGATATGCGCCACAGTCAGCTGAACAAGAGCCAGCGAGAAGCAGAATATCTGCAGATTCTGGGCGGTTGTAAGACCATATTCACCGTTAGTCCAAGGCGGATACCAGATTTTATCGGCATAAACGTTTGAAATTACGGGTACCGACAGTTTCTGAAGCCATTCGGGAATCTGTTCGGGAGAAAGACCGAACCACGTGCAGGTCAGCATTCCCCAGAGAATGGTTGAAAGACCGAAAAGTCCGATAAGCAAAAATGCGGGAGGAACTTTCTTCTTTGACGCAAGTGTTTTTGCGATCAGAATTCCCGTAACCGCTGATATGAGAAGTCCGTATCCGCCGTCACCGAAGATAATTCCGAAGAAAATGAGTATGAATCCAAGGAACCAGCCCGAAATGTCATACTCAAAATATCCGGGTACCGTGCCGAGGAAGTCGGTCAGCGGATAAATAAGGCTTACAAACTTGTTGTTTTTCAGCTTGGTGGGAACGTTATCTTCTTCGGTGGGTTCTTCAACAAGCAGACCCCATGAGTTTTCCTTTGCGGTTTGCTTAAGGCATTCAAGGTTTTCTTCTTCAACATAACCCGTGAAATATGAAACGGTTACATCGGAAAGATTTTCGTTTGCCATACCCGTTGCATAAATCTCAAATTCAATTTCTTTTTCACAGGCCTTGATTGCTTTTTTTATGCCGTCGGCACAGCCTGCAAACGAAGAAATCTTTTCATCAATCTCTTTGATGCGGTTGTTTGAATTTTCGATTTTTTGCCTTATTTCAGCCGTCGATACCGAAGGCATTTCAAGACGGTAAGCCTTTAACGAATCAACAACCTCCGACTCCCCTTCAGTTTCCGACCTGATCAGCAGAAACTTTACGGATGCTTTTGTTTTCTCAAGAGAAAGTGTTTTCACGCTTTCGCCGAGATTATCGTATTCGGATTTCGGCATTTCGTAAAGAGAAATATCAATGCCTCTTTCTGCAAGTGCATCGAGCTTTTCGGGGTCAAGCTCGCCCCAACCGACAAGGCGGTCAAGCTCTGCTGCAAGAGTAATTTTTTCAGCTGAACACAGTTTTTTCTCATCTTCAAGAGAAACAATTTCCCTTGCAACGGAAAAAGCTTTTTCAATATCAATATTTTCTTGCTTCAGTTTTTTACTTTTCTTTTCCGTCACACTGAAAAGCGCGCTTTCGAGCAAAGATACCCTTTCTTTGAGTTCTTGGAGCTTTTTGCCCGAGCCTTCAGCCGATTCGATATGAAGAATACCGAGCTTGCGAAGCTTTTTGAGCGTTTCGGATTTTTTATCTCCCATAATTATGAGAGAAACTTTTTTCATAGGCACGATCATAATGAGTACACCTCCGTTTCCGAAGATGATTCATTGCGTGCCGCAATTTTGCGTTTTGAGATTTTTGAACGGACAACGGCGCTTACCTGCTGATCCGCCATATAAATTGAGATTTTTTTTATGTTTTCCTCTGCTTCGGGAATTTTTACCTTTTCAAAAAGGTTGACTCTCTGCGAGGTTGCGCGAAGCTCCTGCTCAAGAAGTCTGACCTGTTCATCCAACACTTCCGCTACAAGGTCAAGCGACATCGCCTTTTCCATATGGTTTGCGGCTATATCGACCCAGAGCGGCGTTTCATATAAATCATAGTCTCCGCGGGAGAAATCCGCACCTTCATAGACGGGAATCGAAACACCCGCGATATTGCCCGTGCCTTTACGGATATTGCTCACGGTGATTATTCCGTCGGGGAAGGCATCTGTTTCGCTGAAAACGGCAATCCACGAACCGAAGCCCTTTTCAAGGTCTTTTCTTTCTTTTCTTACCGCTTCGGCTTTTGTTTCGATAGTGCGGATTTCAGCCTGAAGCTGCTGCTTTTTGAGTGTCAGAGTAGGCAAATATCTCCGATACATTTTGAGGGCATCCTTCTGTATCTTCAACTCATTTTTAGTCAGTTTGATTTTTGCCACTTCAATCCTCCTTATCTGGCGGGCCAGAACTCGTCTGTAAGGTCGGATTTTATGCCGGTTTCATCCTTTTCGAAACATTCCGCAAGGATTTTCCAGCCGAGGTCAAGCGCTTCTTCAAGAGAAAGATTGACCGAAAGGTCCATAAGCTCGTTTTCGAAAAGCTGACCGTATTTGAGAAGTTTATCATCCCAACGTGACATTGCAAAACCCATATTCTTCTTTTCAATCGTTTCCTTATAGGAAGAATACATACGGATCATTGCATCCATAAGCGCACGGTGGTCCTTACGGGTTTTACCGTTGACGTTCTGTTTGAGTCGGGAAAGCGAACCGAAGGGTTCGATTCTTCCGCCTTTGAGATAATACTGACCCTCGGTGATATAACCCGTATTATCGGGAACGGGATGAGTAACGTCGTCACCGGGCATTGTTGTAACTGCGAGAACAGTAACAGAGCCCGAATTATCAAAGTCAACAGCCTTTTCATATCGTGATGCAAGCTGTGAATAGAGGTCACCGGGATATCCTCGGTTTGAGGGGACCTGCTCCATCGTAATGGCGGTTTCCTTTTGCGCGTCGGCATAGTTCGTCATATCCGTAAGGAGAACCAGCACCTTCTTGCCCTCAAGCGCAAATCTTTCAGCGACCGCTAAAGCCATATCGGGCACAAGCGTGCACTCTACCGTGGGGTCGGACGCCGTGTGAACGTACATTACCGTTCTTCCCATAGCACCGCTCTTCTCAAGCGTATCACGGAAGAAAAGATAGTCGTCGTATTTAAGTCCCATGCCGCCCAGAACAATGACGTCGGCCTCAGCCTGCATGGCGATGCGGGCAAGCAGCTGGTTATACGGCTCGCCCGAGATGGAGAAGATGGGCAGCTTCTGCGAGACGACCAGCGTGTTGAACACGTCGATCATGGGGATATTCGTGCGCATCATGCGGTTTGCAAGAATG
>JAZNFD010000078.1:0-5168 GCA_045588975.1 Acutalibacteraceae bacterium
GCAACTCTCCACAATCAGGATTTCATAAACGAAAAAGATATCAGACTCGGTGACAGAGTGATTATCCGCAAGGCGGGTGACATCATCCCCGAAGTTATAAAAGTCGTTTCTCACGCCGAAAACAGCGAAAAATACACGCTCCCCTCAGTTTGTCCTTCGTGCGGTGCAAATGTTATCCGTGAAGAGGACGAAGCTGCGGTAAGATGCGTAAATCCCGAATGCCCCGCACAGCTTCTGCGGAATCTCATACATTTCTGTTCAAGGGATGCTATGGACATTGAGGGTATGGGTGATGCGGTGCTTGAAAAGCTTGTTGCAAACGGACTTCTCAGCAAAGCAAGCGAGATTTACACTCTGAAGAAAGAAGATTTTATGACTCTTGAAGGCTTCAAGGATAAGTCATCACAGAATCTCGTTGATGCGATTGAAAAATCAAAATCAAACGACCTTGCAAAGCTCATTTTTGCACTCGGCATCCGCCACGTCGGTCAGAAGGCCGGCAAAATTCTCGCAGAGCATTTTGAAACAATGGATAACATTATGAACGCAAGCCTTGAGGATATTGCATCAATTGAGGGTTTCGGCGGAATTATGGCAAAAAGTGTTGCGGATTTCTTTGCTCTTGAGCAGACAAAGAGAGAAATTGAAGCACTTGCCGCATACGGCGTGAATATGGCATCGCAAAAAGAGAAAATTGACAACCGTTTTGAGGGCAAGACCTTTGTTTTAACAGGCACTCTGCCGACTTATTCACGAAACGAAGCAAGCGAAATCATAGAAAAATTCGGCGGCAAAACAGCTTCGTCCGTTTCAAAAAAGACAAGCTACGTGCTTGCGGGCGAAGATGCGGGAAGCAAGCTTGTGAAAGCACAAACCCTCGGAGTTACGATAATCACCGAGGAAGAATTTAATGAGATGATAAAATGATGTATTCAAAAAATCATTGCCGCATTGAAAAAACAGAAAGCGGAGTTTTAATCGGGATTACGGATTATGCCGTCAAAAAAATCTGTAAAAGCTTTGAGATTTTTCTGTGTGATGAAGACGAATATATTCATTCGGGCGAAAGCATCGGAGAAATTATTTCGTGTGAATTTTTTGACATCATCTCCCCCGTCAACGGCACGGTTGTGAAGGTCAATGAAGATGTGCTTGACAACCCGCAGATTCTTATTGAATCCAATCCGTGGCTTGTCGAAATGACCGATGTTGCATTCACTCAGCCGCTGATGAGCGAAACTGAATACACAAAATATTCAGCTAATTTAAAATAACACTTGCAAAAAGAATATTCTTGTGATAGAATATTCGGGATATATAAACGCAGAGATCGGGAGAGTAAGCATTTCCAATCACTCAGAGAATGTCCGTCATCGGCTGGAAGCGGACTGTGAAGAGGACTTGCCGAAGTTCACCCGTTAGCGGCGGATCTGAAACAGCAGTAGGGTTTGACGGCTTATCCCCGTTACGGATATCAAAGTGCACGGCCTGTGCCGTGAACGCAGGGTGGTACCGCGGATTTTATTCGTCCCTCGTCATCGTCTGATGATGAGGGATTTTTTATTTTGTAAAATATGAAAGGATTGATATAAAATGTTTGAAAAGCCCGCAGAATTAAAAAAGCTGTTTGAGGAAAAGATTGCAGGCGTTGCCGCAACAGCTGAAGTTGAACAGCTCAGAATCGAATTCCTCGGCAAAAAAGGCTCTGTTGCCGCTCTTATGCAGGAGCTTCGCAACGTACCCAACGACCAGAAGAAAGAGGCAGGTCAGGCAATAAACGACACAAAGCAGTTCATCGAAGCCGCCATCGCATCAAAGCTTGAAGAGCTCAAAAAGCTTGAAGAGCAGAAAATGATTGATGCAGCGGAAAGCTATGACGAATCAATGCCCACAGATACAGACCTCGGCTCATACCACCCCATCACCCTTGTCAGCCGCGATGTTGAAAACATATTCCTGAGCATGGGTTTTGCGGTTGAGGATTATTCCGAGATCACCGATGACTACAACTGCTTCGAAGCTCTCAACATTCCCAAGCATCACCCTGCAAGAGATATGCAGGATACCTACTATCTGAGCACAGGTCAGCTTCTCAAGACTCATACCTCCGCCGCTCAGAACACAATTCTCCGCAAGTATGCAAAGAATCTTGAAAACGGAAATCCCATCCGTGCAATCTTCCCCGGCAGATGCTTCAGAAACGAAAAGATTGACGCTTGCCACGAAAACACATTCTTCCAGATGGAAGGCATTATGGTCGATAAGGATATCTCCATTTCTAACCTTATCTATTTTATGAAAACCATGCTTTCGGAGGTATTCCAGAAAGATATCACTGTCAGACTCCGCCCCGGTTTCTTCCCCTTCGTTGAACCCGGCTTCGAGCTTGATATTCAGTGCCTTATCTGTGGCGGTGACGGTTGTCCCTCTTGTAAGGATTCAGGTTGGCTTGAGCTTTGTCCCTGCGGTATGATACATCCCAATGTTCTTACAGCAGCAGGCATTGATCCCGAAAAATACACAGGCTTTGCTTTCGGTCTCGGTATGACCCGTCTTGCAATGATGACCTACGGCGTCAAGGATATCCGTGTGTTCAACAGCGGAAGCCTTAAGTCACTTTCACAGTTTGATGAAAAGCCTTTCACCAGACCCGAGAAATAATCAAGGAGGACATAAGAAATGTTTGTATCAATAAATTGGATTAAAGACTATGTTGACCTTGACGGTCTGGACATAAAAAAGCTTATTGAAAGCTTCACTCTTGCAACCGCAGAGGTTGAAGATATAATCGAAAAGGGCGCAGACGTGCAGAATGTTGTTGTCGGCGAAATCCTTTCAATCGAAAACCATCCCAACTCAAAGAAACTCCACCTCCTCAAAGTTGATGCAGGTGAGAAAATCTGCAATATCGTTTGCGGCGCACCCAACGTTGCGGTCGGTCAGAAGGTTGCTCTTGCACTTGCAGGCGGCAGAGTGTGCGGCGGTGAAATCAAGATTGCAACCGTTGCAGGCTATGAATCCGAGGGTATGTGCTGCTCCGAAAAAGAACTTGGCCTCAGCGACGATAATTCAGGCATTATGGAGCTTGACCCCCCACTCAAAAACGGCACAAATCTCAAAGATATCTTCCCCATTGATGATATAATTTTTGAAGTTGACAACAAGTCACTCACAAACCGCCCCGACCTCTGGGGTCACTACGGCATAGCAAGAGAATTTGCCGCACTCGCAGGCAGAGAGCTCAAGCCTCTTGAAATGGGCGACCTTTCATATGACGGTGACGAGGCTGTTGACGTTGAAATCGGCAGAGAAGACCTCGTTTACAGATATTCCTGCATAAAAATGGACAATATAACAAAGAACAAGAGTCCTCTCGATATGAGAATCCGACTTTACTACTGCGGTATGAGAGGAATCAACCTTCTTGCCGACGTCACAAACTACATTATGCTTGAAATCGGTCAGCCCACCCACGCTTTTGCAGGCGGTGCTATCGATAATATCGTTGTTACAACTCCCAAAGAAAAGATAAAGTTCACAACTCTTGACGGTGTTGAAAGAGATATCGACGAAGAAACCCTTATGATTTGCAACGGCGAAACTCCCGTCGGCATCGCAGGCATTATGGGCGGTCTCGAATCCGAAATTGAAGATGACACAGGCTCTGTTGTGCTTGAAAGCGCAAACTTCGACGGCGTAAGCATCAGAAAATCATCATCAAGACTCGGTCACAGAACCGATGCGAGTGCAAGATATGAAAAAATGCTCGACCCCGAGCTTACAATGGACGCAGTCGGCAGATTCGTTAAGCTTGTCAAGGATATTGACAGCGGTGCAAGAGTTGCATCAAAAGTTACAGACAAATATGTAAAGAAATATCCCGAAATCACACTTTCATTCGACAAAAAATATGTTGACCGTTATACAGGCATCGACATCAGCGACGAGCAGATAAACAAAACTCTCACCGCTCTCGGCTTTGCCGTTGACTTCGCAAACGGTGAATATACGGTTAAGGTTCCCACTTGGCGTGCAACAAAGGATGTCACAATCAAAGCTGACATCATCGAAGAAATCACACGAATTTACGGCTATGACAACTTCGAAATCACAACAACCAACAGTCCTCTCAAGCCCGTTCCCAACGATTATGCACGTATGGAAGATAACGAAATCAAGGATATGCTTGTTAAAAAATACGGTTTCCACGAAGTTCATTCATACGTATGGTGCGACGGCAGAAAGTTCAAAAAGCTCGGAATCGAAGTTGAAGACAACGTAAAGGTTCTCAACATCGAAAATTCGGATAACGGCGTTCTCCGTAATTCAATGCTCCCCACTCTCCTCTCAATGGCTCAGGAAAACAAGGATTTTGCCGACAGATACGGCATCTTTGAAATCGGCAGAGTTGTTGACGGTGTTAAGGCTGACGGTACCAGCAACGAAAGAAAGCACCTCGGTGTTGTTCTCTATGACAAGAGCGGCAACGAAAAGGCTGTTTACCTCAAGGCTGTTGAAATCATCAACTGCCTCATCGGCACAATCAAGCAAAAGAAAGCACAGTATGTTAAAATTGCTCCCGAGCACGCATGGCAGCATCCCAAGAACACCGCCGAAATCCTCATTGACGGCAAAAAAGTCGGCGTTCTTTGCGCAATGCATCCCGCAAACAGAGCAAAGCTTGACAAAACCGCTTGCGCAGTCTGCTTTGAAATCGATATGAATGATTTCAGTTCAATCGATGCAAACGCAATCAAGTTCCGTGAACCCAGCACACAACAGGCAACCTGGTATGATCTTTCACTCGTTCTTGCAGAGAACACTAAGTATTCCGACCTCGCAGCTTGCTGGGAAGCACTCAATCTCGCAGAGCTTGACAGCGTCAAGGTTATTGACACTTACGAAAACGAAACCATCAAGAGCATCACAATCCGTCTTGTTTTCGCATCAATGGAAAGAACTCTCGAAATGGAAGAAGTTCAGGGTTGGATCGACTCGATTCTTGCAAATCTCGGCAAAATCGGCGTCACCATCAGAGCGTAAGCGCAATTAGTTTTCAAAAAAGACTTGTATTATTTAAAATAATGTTATATAATGAACTGTAGAGTGACGGGATCAATCCGAACTATGCCTGAAAGCGATTCTTTTCAACGCTTTTCGGCGTTTCG
>JAZNFD010000079.1:0-2236 GCA_045588975.1 Acutalibacteraceae bacterium
CTGCGATGAAGAATTCTATTCGAGATTGCTTTACAAATCAAAAGTTATCAGAAATATTGACAATCCGCTTGTTGACAAAAAACGTCTTAATCACACCTGCGAATCCTGCGGAAATGCCTGCAATCAGATTTCGGAGTGGAAATTCCATTGTCAGTTTTTCAGAGCTAATTTTTATTGCGAAAACTGTGATCTGACATACTCCGTCGGAGTCAGATTCAAGCGGCTTTACGATCAGGTTGAATTCAGAAAAATCGTTTCGGTTATCGAGCCCGAACCGATAATAGATACGGAGGAATCCGAAGAATGAAAATACTTGTAACCGGCGGCGCCGGATTTATCGGATGCAATTTCGTTTATTATATGCTTGATAAGCATCCCGACTACTCAATCGTCTGCCTTGATGCATTGACCTATGCAGGCAATCTCAGAAGCCTTGACAAGGCGATGAAAAATGAAAATTTCAGATTTGTCAAGGGAAGCATTTCCGACAAAGAACTTGTCGACAAACTTTTTGAGGACGAAAAATTTGATATTGTTGTCAATTTCGCCGCCGAAAGCCATGTTGACCGTTCAATCGAAAATCCCTTAATTTTCCTTGAAACAAACGTTATCGGAACAGCCTGTCTGCTTGAAGCAAGCAAAAAATACGGCGTAAAGCGATTCCATCAGGTTTCAACCGACGAGGTTTACGGTGATCTTCCTCTCGACAGACCCGACCTTTTCTTCACCGAGGATCTGCCGCTGACAACGTCAAGTCCGTATTCCGCTTCAAAAGCATCAGCAGACCTTCTGACTCTCGCTTTCCACAGAACCTACGGTCTTCCCGTGACCATCTCAAGATGTTCCAATAACTACGGCCCTTATCAGTTCCCCGAAAAGCTGATTCCGCTTATGATAGTCAGAGCGGAGGAGAATCAGTCTCTTCCCGTTTACGGTCAGGGTCTCAACGTGCGTGACTGGCTCTATGTAGAAGATCATTGCAAAGCAATCGATATGATTATTCATAACGGCAGAATCGGCGAAGTTTATAATGTCGGCGGTCACAATGAAAGACAGAATATCGAAGTTGTCAAAACAATTCTCTCTCAGCTTTCCAAACCCGAATCATTGATTACATATGTCAAAGACCGTGCAGGTCACGATCTGCGATATGCAATCGACCCGTCAAAGATTTCTTCTGAACTCGGCTGGGAACCCGAAACCTGCTTTGATGACGGTATGAAAATGACCGTTCAATGGTATCTCGATAACACGGAATGGATTGATGAAATCAAAAGCGGCGAATATGCCGAATACAGCAAAAGAATATACGGTTAAAAAATATCCGCACCGGTTGATTCCGATGCGGATTATTTCATGCCATTAATATGAAAATGAATTTAAAACACGCTGCAAACAGCTCTGCAAGCCACGATGACGGAGCGCTTGTGAATTTGATTCTGCCCATAACAACCGAGCCGTCATAGTTGGTTACTTTTGCAATGATATATGCCGACCCTTCGCCGACACATCTGACGTAGCCGTTTTTTGTAACAACAAATGCAGATGTGTTATCCGATGACCATTCAACCTTTTTGTAAACCGAGTCAACAGGGTAGGGGTTGATGGTAACTTTTTCACGCTTGAGAATTTCAAGATTTCTTTTTGATGCGGAAAGAGTAACTCCGTTTACTTTTTTATAAACAAGTCTTGACATTGCATTTCTGATTGCCGCCGCCTGTTCGTCAACAATTTTCTGCTCACAAGAACGCTTGCCGCTTACGTCAACCGCAAGCAATTCCTCAACGATTTCAAAGTTGGTGTAGTTTTTCGGATTGAGTTTTTTTGCATCATTAACCGCAAGATTATATCGTTCGTAATTTGCGGGTTTCGGGTCTTTGATGATAACATCGGTATGATAATCGGTTACGTAGCCGAAATCATTCTGTGTGACAACACAATAATAATAGTATGCCGTATCATCTTCGGTAAACGTATAAACAGATGAAGTTGCGCCGTCAATCGGAGTTCCGCCTTCGTTGGAATTTACCGTGTTGGAATACCATTGATAAGTAAGGTCAAAACCGACTGCGCTGACAACAACCGTGCCGCTGATGCTGTTTATGTTTTTCGGAATTTCATCATAAAGGCAGGGGATAGCGCGGAATGTGTGGCCGTTTTCGTTTGCAAATGTTTCCGCAACGCTTCCCGTACTTCCGTAAACAGTCAGATTTGATGCTGTGACGACAGGCTCAAC
>JAZNFD010000080.1:0-5140 GCA_045588975.1 Acutalibacteraceae bacterium
CTCAATACTCCTCTTGAAGAATCCTGCAAAGCTGTTGTATATCAGAAGAATATGACAGATGAATATGTTGTTATTTTTGTCAGAGGCGACCTTGATATCAACGAAACAAAGCTTACAAACTATCTTGGCGAAGCTGTTCATCCCGCCGTCATCACAGACGATTGCGGTCTTTTCGCAGGTTTCATCGGACCCTACGGTCTTGACAGAGAGAAGTTCACAGTTCTTTTTGATAAGTCACTTGAAAATACCCACAATCTTTCTTGCGGTGCAAATCAGCTTGACCATCATTATAAAGGACTTAAAATCAGCAGAGATATCGGTGAAGTTGAATATATTGACCTTGCCAAAATCAAAGAAGGCGGTATCTGCCCCAAGTGCGGTAAGCCTGCAATCAGCATTTCAAGAGGTATCGAAGTCGGAAACATCTTCCAGCTCGGCACAAAGTACACAAAATCAATGGGTATGCAGTATCTTGACAGCGAAGGAAATCTTCAGTATCCCATTATGGGTTGCTACGGCATCGGTGTCGGCAGACTTGCAGCATCCGTTTGTGAAGCTCATCACGATGAATACGGTCCCATCTGGCCCATGTCTATTGCACCCTGGCACGTTCAGGTTTGCTGTCTGAGAGCTGATGACGATGAATGCAGAGGAGTTTCGGATGACCTTTACCAGAAAATGCTTGACGACAGAATGGAAGTAATCTACGATGACAGAAACATCAGACCCGGCGCAATGTTCTCGGATGCTGACCTTCTCGGTGTACCTGTCAGAGTTATTGTAAGCCCCAGAAATCTTAAGGAAGGCGTTTGCGAAATCGTTACAAGAGATAAGGAAATCAGCCTTAAGGTTGAACTTGACAAGGTAATCGATACTGTTAAGGGAATCATTGACGAAAGACTCAGAGCAAATAAATAATCATCTGTAAAGGCACTGTTTTATCAGTGCCTTTCTTTTTTGTTCATTTTAAATTAAAAACAATAATTTTTGCTCTGAATCTACGACTAATTTTCTATTGAAATTTTATACATTATATTGTAAAATTACAAATAATACATATTAAAGGATATACTATGGTTTTTTCTGAATCTGTATTTATGTTTATGTTTCTGCCTGTTACGCTACTGATTTATTATGCTGTACCGTTCAGGTTTAAAAATGCTGTTTTATTTTTCTCGGGATTGCTTTTTTATTCCTGGGGAGAACCTTTATATGTGCTGATAATGATTCTGTCAACCCTCATTGACTATTTTGCAGGAAGAACGATGAGCAGATTTGATGATAATCAGAAAATCCGTAAAACAGCTTTGATTATTTCCGTTGCAATGAATCTTACATTACTCGGAGTATTCAAATACAGCGGATTTTTCATAGAATCACTGAATTCCGCTTTCGGACTTTCGCTTTATAACCCCCGACTTCCTCTTCCGATAGGCATCAGTTTTTTCACATTCCAGTCAATGTCTTATACAATCGACCTTTACCGAAGAAACATAAAAGTACAGAAAAGCTTTATCAGATTTGCGGCTTTTGTTACGATGTTTCCTCAGATTGTTGCGGGTCCGATTGTTCTTTATAACGATGTTGCAAAAGAACTCGAAGAAAGAAAAATCGATTTTGAATCCATCAGCAACGGAATTTCCGTTTTCATATGCGGCCTTTGCAAAAAAGTTCTTATCGCAAATTCCGTCGGAGAGCTTTGGACATCCGTTAAAGACGCAGATTATTCAACTCTGCCCGCAGCAACATCGTGGCTCGGAATAATTGCATTTACTCTTCAGATATATTTTGATTTTTCCGGCTACAGCGATATGGCGGTCGGTCTGGGAAAAATGCTCGGATTCAATTTCCCGATGAATTTTGATTATCCGTACACATCAAAAACCGTCAGCGAATTCTGGCGCAGATGGCATATGACACTCGGCGGGTGGTTCAAAAGCTATGTTTATTTTCCACTCGGAGGAAGCAAAAACGGAAAAGGAAAGACAATCCGCAATCTGCTTATCGTATGGTTTCTGACGGGTATGTGGCACGGAGCCAGCTGGAACTTTATTATCTGGGGTGTTTATTACGGAATAATTCTGATTCTCGAAAAATTTGTTTTTGCATCCGTAATAAAAAAACTACCCGTATTGATAACAAGACTTTACACACTGTTTGCGGTAGTTATCGGATGGGTTATTTTTGAAATTTATTCCGTTACCGATGCATTGAACTTTGTCGGATCATTGTTCGGAATGTCCGGTTCAATGTCAGACACATTCACATTAAATATTCTTCATAACTACTCAATCATTCTTATCATTGCCGCAATAACAGCAACGGGACTTCCGCTTAAATTATGGAAAAAAATCACAAACAACAAAAAGGCGGATTTCCTTTGCATCGCAGGCGAAATCACAGGTATGGCGGCGTGTATCGCATATCTTGTTGATGCATCATACAACCCCTTCCTTTATTTCAATTTTTAGGAGAAAACAATGAAAACCAAAGTTCTCAGAGTTATCCTCTTTTTTCTTATTATTCTTATAATTCCTGCTTTTACACTTCTCGGCAAAAAAGAAACTGTCAGTTATAATGAAAACAAAACTCTCGCAGAATTTCCCGTTCTGACTGTCGAAAGCTGGAAAAACCGTTCATTTATGACCGGTATGTCAGATTATTTTTCTGATCATTTTGTTTTTAGGGAAAATTTTATTAAGTTAAAAAACAAAATTGAGGTTTTAATCGGTAAAAATGAAATCAACGGAGTTTTTGAATATAACGGAAACCTTATTCAATTATTCAAAGATACAGATTATAAACTTACCGACAGAAACATCGCATCGCTGAACAAATTGAAGAATAAATATAATGAAACTCCGTTCTACTTTATGCCCGTTGTTACTTCGCAGGAAAAATTCAAAAACGAATTACCTCGTTACCTTAATCTTGATAATGAAAGCGATTATATTAATTATTGCTTTTCAAAGCTTGAAAAAATCGAAACCATTGATGTTTCCCGGGAAATCTGTGACATCGAATATTCATTCTACAGAACCGACCATCATTGGACCACTCCTGCTGCATATCAGGCATATCTCAAAGCATCAGGCTATCTTGGGATAACATCCTTGAAAAATACGGAATTCAAAACAGTTTCAAATGAATTCAAAGGTACTCTTTATTCAAAAACATTAAATGAAAAAATTCAGCCGGATTCAATTGATGTCTTTGCTTCCGAAACTGAATTCAGATTCCGCATCAAAGATGAAACGTATAATTCATTATATTTTGAAAAATTTCTGAATGAAAAAGATAAATATTCTTATTTCTTATCAGGTAACCACGGAATATGTACAATTGAAAATCCGAACATTAACAATAACAATAAACTTCTGATTATCAAAGACAGCTATGCAAACTGTTTTGTTCCGTTTGTTGCGGAGCATTACTCACAAGTAACACTTGTTGACCCGAGATACAGTTCACACATTCAAATTAAAGAAATAAATCCGTCAGAATACGATGCAGTTCTTGTCCTGTATAATGTTTCGGGATTTTCCCAGGAACAAAGCTTCGCACTTATCGAATTTATGGGAGATAACAAATGACATTTATTTTAAGAAAAACAACAGAATTCTCAACCTGCTGCTATAAAAGTGTTGCGGGTTATTCTCCCGTTTTCTCAAAATATTATTTTTTACATCGTCATCATTTTTGATGGCGATACTTTTTTACAAAAAATTCAAATTTTTTTAATTTTGATATTTAAAATCATAAATTTATATGTTATAATATATCGAATATAAACATTAATCTGTTAATTATTGTTTTTGGAGGCATATATGAAGCACTTACTCAAACTTATGGACTTGAGCACAAACGAAATCAACGAGATACTTAACCTCGCTGATCAGCTCAAATACGAAAAGAAAAACGGAATCGAGCATCACCATCTCAAAGGTAAAACTCTCGGCATGATTTTTGCAAAATCATCAACAAGAACAAGAGTTTCTTTTGAAGTCGGTATGTATGACCTCGGCGGTATGGCACTCTTCCTCAGCTCTCACGACATTCAGCTCGGCAGAGGCGAACCCGTTAACGATACAGCCCGCGTTCTTTCCGGATACCTTGACGGAATTATGATCAGAACCTTTGACCAGAGTGATGTTGAAACTCTTGCCGAATACGGTTCAATCCCCATCATCAACGGTCTCACAGACTACTGCCATCCCTGCCAGGTGCTTGCCGATCTTATGACAATCCGTGAGTTCAGAGGCTCCATCAAAGGCAACAAGCTCTGCTACATCGGCGACGGCAATAATATGGCTAATTCACTTATTGTCGGCGGTATCAAGATGGGTATGGCTGTCAGCATTGCATGCCCCGAAAACTATAAACCCGATGCAGAGATTATGAAATGGGCAGCTGAAAACGGCGATTTCACCTGTACTCCCGATATTCTTGAAGCTGCAAAGGATGCCGATGTTCTTTACACAGACGTATGGGCATCAATGGGTCAGGAAAGCGAAGCCGAAGAAAGAAAGAAAATTTTCGACGGCTATCAGATAAATGACAGCGTAATGGCTGTTGCAAAGCCCGATGCAATGGTTCTTCATTGCCTTCCCGCTCACAGAGAAGAAGAAATCACCGCTAAGGTATTTGAAGCACACGCAAAGGAAATTTTTGAAGAGGCTGAAAACAGACTTCACGCTCAGAAAGCAGTTCTCGTAAAACTTCTTAAAGATTAATCAGCACAAGGGGGTTTTTAATATGCCAATCAATAAAGACATAAAAAAAGTTATGGTCATCGGTTCCGGTCCCATTGTTATCGGACAGGCTGCCGAATTTGACTATGCAGGAACTCAGGCTTGCCGTGTTCTTAAAGAAGCGGGACTTGATGTTGTTCTTGTCAACTCAAACCCTGCAACTATCATGACAGACAAAGCTCTTGCAGATGAAATTTACCTTGAGCCTCTTACTGCAGAAACAGTTAAGAGAATCATTGAAAAAGAAAAGCCCGACAGTCTTCTCGCAGGTCTCGGCGGTCAGACAGGTCTCACAATCGCTATGCAGCTGAGCAAACACGGCTATCTCGACAGAATGGGCGTTAAACTTCTCGGAACAAATGCCGAAGCCATCGACAAGGCTGAAGACA
>JAZNFD010000081.1:0-5664 GCA_045588975.1 Acutalibacteraceae bacterium
TCAACTTTCCGAACTTCCGCACCGCATTCAGGGCAAAAGTTCTTCTTATCTCCGACCTTTATGCCGCACGAGCCGCATTTGAGGGTTGCCTTTTTGATTCTGACATATATATAAACAGGCAGACTGTAGAAATTGAAAAGAAGCGCCATAAGCGCCCACAGCCACGCTTTCATATTGTGGCGGTATGCATCAATAAAAATAATGGCGGTCAAAATCAAAGTCTCAATAATAAAGCAAATCCAGGCAATTCCGCCGCCTATCATTCCGATAAGCATTGCTCCCAATCCTGCCATTCCTGTTTCCTTCCTTCATATTGGGATTTTATTCTATCTCGTCCAGATTTACACCCTTTGTTTCTTTGACACGGAGTGCAAAAATAACTGCGGCAACCGTAACCGTGGGAACAGACACCGCAAGGCAGGCGCTCCATATCGGCATTACGAGCATTCCGACTGTCGTGCTGACATAACCCACCACAAGTCCGATGATAACAAGAAGACCTTCCGCACCGACAACAGACGCACGGATATCCGTCGGTACCTTCTCGGTCATCATAAAATACATATAATCTCTGCCTATCCAGTATGAGCCCTGATAAAGTCCAGCCAAAGAGCCGACGAGATAGGGATTCCAGCCGTTGAGAATGCCGACAACAAAAAGAACATACGCCGAAACACAAGTAACGGAGAAAAGTGTAACGGTTGTTTTTCTGCCCGCCTTGTCGGCGATGAAGCCCGAAAGAAATGTGATTGCCGCATAAATCACAGGCACCATAAACAGCGCCTTTGTGATATCGCTTGTGCTCATTCCCGCACGGTGCATCGATGACTCAAAGTAAAGCGCAATCGCAGGCATCGCCGCATCAAAGATAATATGTGCAATGATGAGCATTTTGGTGTCTTCGTTTGCAAAAATATATTTCACTCCGTTGAAAACGCCCGACTGATTTCTCTGTGCTTCTTTCTGTTTCTTTTTAAGCTCTTTTTCTCTCTGCCTTTCCTCATAAGGACGCGAAAGATATTCTGCTCTTTCTCCGATGAAAACTTTTGTATCTTTTGCGAAAATCACAACAAGCACAACGGCTGCAAATCCGATAAGTGCGGGCACAAGGAAGATTTCACGCCACTTCGTTGCATCGTCGCCCATCAGAACATCACGGAGAGTCGGGATAAGAATAACTCCGAGAATACCGAAACTTTTAAGAAAGCTGTAAATCTTTGCGCGGTGCTTATCGGGTGCTTCTTCAAGAATATAGATAATCTGGATATCGTGACCCATAAAGAAGCTGATAATCGCAAATCCGACAAGGAACATTATGTAGCTCGATGAAAGATGAATCACCAACAGACCAAGTGCCATACCGAGCGTCGAAATCGCAAAAAGCGGTTTTCTTCCCCATTTATCGGCAAGTGCTTTATAAAACGGAGTAAACAGACCGAGCACATATGTAAAAACGCCGATTCCCGAATGAAAGGCAAGGCCGTCTTCATATGTGTAATATTTGCCCATAAAAGGGTTGTTCACAAAAAATTCCGTCACAAACGAGGACTGAACGGTAACCGTCAGATTGCTCGTCACCTCGTCAAGAATATTGACAACCGCAATAAGCATAAGCAAAACGAAAAAATATCTGCTGCCTGTGCTTCGGCTCTGCATCTTTTTTAATCTTTCAAGCTCGTGCTTCTCGCTTTTCATAATTTTTTCAATGTTTTTCATATGCATACCCTATACCATATTATTATTTTATAAAATCTGTTTTGATTTTGTTTTCAGAAATTTCACGCAGTTCGTATTTTTCGTCTGTCTGACCGAGAGTTATCGCACAGCACGGCACCATACCTTCGGGGAGATTCAGCTCCTTCAGTAGCTCCTCATTGTCGTTGAGCAGTCTGACTGCACCCCAGATGTGGCAGGAACCTACACCGAGTTCTGTTGCGGCGATTGCAATATTCTGAACAATAATTGCCGCATTCGAGAAATTGACATTAACGTTTCTGAGGTCTGTTGAGGGGATGAGCGACGAAACGAGAATAACCGTCGGCGCACCGTAGAAAGGTCTGTGACCGCTTTCGCTCTCGCAGTAATCTTCCCATTTATTCAGATAGTCACGGTTGCTGATAACGGTGATATTCAGAGTGTCAAAAAGCGCTCTGCCCACGGGCGATGCATATGCCGCCTTGAGAATCCGACCCAATTCCTCTTCTGTTATGTTGTTGCCGTTGTACGTTCTGATTGACCTTCTGCTGAAAAGGTTTTCAAATGTATTCATTATTTGCGCTCCTTATGAATTTTCATAAGATGATTATAAATCCGACACATTCCGATGTCAACATCCTCCTGTTTTTTTCTGAAAAATCCCCGCAAAGCTCCGTTGATATGACACCAACAAAGCAAACATTCAGGATACGCCGAAAACGCCCCATATGATATTGCATAATGACATCAACGGTGATAGAATAAATACGAGTCAGCTGTGGTGAATTCCCGGGCGATACCGTACGGTGAACATATAACCGTAACATCCCCCAAAAGTCTTGTGAACGATATAAAAACCGCCCTGAAAAAGGCGGCTGAGAAATATAATTAATAAGGAGAGTTTGTTATGGCAGTATGGAGATTACAGACCAAAACCGGCGGAGGAAAAATTGCCGACTATTGTATTGAAAATAATGTTGCGGCAGTTGGCTGGAGCTTGGGTGATCTGTGCCAAAGCAAAAGAGAACAGATAGGAAACAACTATACCAAATTCTGCGAATTCGCAGGACAAGAGTTTTATCCCGTCAGAGTCTTGGCAAATGACATAAAATGCGATGACCTGATATGGATGAGAAACAACGGTAAGTACTACATCGCAAGAGTAACAGAAAAATCAAAGTGGTTTTTCAACGCTTCACCCGACGCAACCAAGCATGATGCAAGCAATCAGCTTGCGGAAATTTATTGGCACGAAATGAAAAACGAGGGTGATGAAAGCTGTGTTCCCGGTGCGGTTTCAACTTCTTTTATCAAGGGCAAAACCATACAAAAAATACACAAGGACGGCATAGAAGAATACAGTCGGTTTATCTACAATGAAGTAACCGGAACCGATTATTACAGTGTAAAACTTAAAGCAACCGAATCAAAGTTTTATTCACTTTTAACGCCCGACGATTGCGAGGATTTACTCTATTTCTGGCTTTACAAAGAGCACGGTTTTATTTGTGTGCCGTCATCAAACAAAATAAGCACGCCTCTTTATGAGTGTGTTCTTTTGGACCCCAAAACAGAGAAACATATTTATATTCAGGTTAAAAAAGGCGACACCGTCATAAATGCAGATGATTATGCCTCTCTTGACGGGGATATCTATCTTTTAAGCACTTCGGGAGGAATTATAAACATTGAAAATTATAAAAATATGTTTGAGGTTAACCCAACCACACTTTATGAATTTGCAACAGACCCGAACACAAAAAAACTTTTATCAAAAAGCATAAAAAAATGGATAGAATGCTTAACAAATAATTGATTGTACAGTATAAACACTCTTGTTTTCCGTAAAATCAATTCTTCCGCTACATTTTTGATTACGAGATAATATTATAATGTAATTACGGATTTGTCGAGGATGTCAATTACAAGAAAAAGCCGCCCGAAGGCGGCTTTAACATTTATATGTTCATATTACGTTGATCACATAATCTAAAGTTGAAATTATTTACGATGACGTCTTTGTTTTTTGGTTTTCCAAGACCTTTAACCGTTTGCAGATAATCAACTATAACTTCAAACAGAGCCTTGAAATCTACGGAATTGCATTCGTCGCAGGTTTGCTCATAAATGCGGTGGATTTCCGTTTTATCCTCTTTGATTTCAATTAGCTTTGGATTGAAGAGAAGATATATAAAGTCAATCTTTTTATCAAACTCGCCTTTCAGATAAGCGGTTGCAACGCCAAGCAGATGGCTTGTCATCTGTTTCATATCGAATGAGTGGATTTCGATTTCACCCGACATAAACTTAACTTCCATTTTGCGCTCGTCAATCACTTCGATTTTGCAAGTGACGGATGTTTTATCGGATGCAGAGATTGTCCTGTATAAATCCTCGTATTTTCTTTCGTAAACACTGTCCTTCTTGGTGTACGGCTCTCTGCATTTTGCTTCAACGAAAACACATTTTTCATCGGTTTCAATGAATCCGTCGAGATTTGCAGTTCCTCCGACAGTTGTGGGAAGTTTCTTTTCAAACAGAAAACCCTCAACATCTTTCATCAGGTTATAAATCATTCTGCTTGACGAACCGAAAGAAGCCATTTTCGGAGGATAAACATTCGTTCCGCTTTTACGCTCTTCAAGCTCTTTTCCTCCGCCTTTGCCGTACATTTCATAAGCAACGGGATGATTAGTTTTCATATCTTCAACAAACTCCGCGAACGAATCGTTGGAAAGATAGTTGTCATAGGTCTTTCCGTTGGTAACATATCCCGATTTTATTGGCTTTTTTGCGGTTTCGTCTGCCATAATGGCATAGTCTAAAATTTTATTGAGTTCCATTTTACTCCTTCATATATTTTTCAATCAGATAATTAAACTCATCAATTTTGTCCTGCTTTAAGGAATAACAGAAATATCTGCCACGGAAGTTACCGTATTTACCTGAACGGACATCATCGTCAACGAGTTCTTCTTTAACATACATATCAATGTTCAGGTTGGTTTTACGAATATATGCATCAAAAACGAGATGTCCCTGATATTTGAGCGATACGTGAGAATTGTTGCCTTTTTTTGCTGTGATTTTGTAATCAGGGCTTTCAGCAGTTTTTGTTTTATAATAGTCAACAACCTTTTTCAGCAAGGGTTTTGACGGCCAATCAAGTTCTTCAACAAAGGTGTCAACGTCGCATTCAACAGCACCTCTTCTGACAGGTGCGGCACTTGTTGAGGTTATTGTTGAAGATTCAAGCACCGACTTCAGCTTCTCAATGTCTGAAGTATCAAGCACATCATCGTTGTTGCAGATTGTTGCATAAACTGCACCCATAAGATTCGCAACTGACTCGTGCTTTTCTTCGGGAATATTTATACCTGCATAAATTTCGGGATATTCATCCTCTTTTTTCAGGGTTTCCATAAATACTTCATCAAGTTCGTTTTTGTTATAAACGATATGATTATAAAGTTCTTCACAGGTCTGCTGCAAACAAAGAATAGCGAAAAGGATAGCTTTTTTGTGTTCGTCGTTTGCTATTTCATCACCCGAAATTTTCTGAAGAAGTGAGAATGCGTTGAAAAGTCGCTTCATTCCTCTGGGATTATATCCCACAGAAAGACCGATGAGATCTCTGTATGTTTCAAGTTTATCGGAAGATACGCTGATTCCGCTGCTTACAAGACAGTTCTCGATGTAAGTTTTAATTTCATAGTTGGCAACGGGCATTTTGAACGGCACCTGAATTATCTTATCAAAAAAGCTCTTGCCTTTTTCTTCGCCGATAAGATCGCCGTATTTTTCCGAAACACCTCTGCTGACAACACCGTAGTCAATCGCAAGAACAAACACGCATTTGTCACAGTCAAGGAAGAGTTTCAGCACTTCAAGAAGTTCAACAGCTTTACCTGGATTAAGACGGTCAAGGTCATCAACAAACACAACAATTCGGTCTAAATTTTTGTTTTT
>JAZNFD010000082.1:0-4758 GCA_045588975.1 Acutalibacteraceae bacterium
CCCAACTCCAGAGCAAACCATCAACTCAAGGCAACTCTTCTGAAACTTCTGAGTTCTGAGGGGGTGACAGATGATTGAAAGCAGTTATCTATGCACGATACTCCACAGAAGGTCAGAGAGAAGAATCCATTGAAGGTCAATTGAGAGAATGTACTCAATATTGTGACAAGAACGGAATCACGATTGTCCGACATTACATTGACCGTGCGTTTTCCGCAAAGACAGATAACCGACCCGAGTTTTTGCAGATGATTAAGGATAGTGCAAAAGGCTTGTTCGATATGGTTATTGTTTGGAAACTGGACAGATTTTCCCGAAACAGATATGACAGTGCTCACTACAAAGCAACGCTCAAAAGAAACGGCGTAAAAGTTGTATCGGCAACGGAAAACATTGCAGAAGGTCCCGAAGGAATTATTCTCGAATCGTTGCTCGAAGGAATGGCAGAATATTACTCTGCCGAACTTGCGGTAAAGGTAATCCGAGGTCACACGGAGAATGCCTTGAAATGTAAATACAACGGCGGCACTCCGACTTACGGTTACACAATCGATGAAGAAAAACATTATCAGATTAATCCGTTGACCGCACCTGTTGTTCTTGATGTTTTCAAGATGTACGATGACGGATTAACGATGAAAGAAATCCGTGACCGACTCAATGAACTCGGTGCAAAGACCAATAAAGGCGGCGACATTGACCTTAATTTTGTTTCGGGTATTCTTCATAACCGAAGGTATATGGGAGAATACATATACCGTGACATTGTAATTCCCGACGGAATCCCCGTTATCGTTCCGAAAGAATTGTTTGACAGAGTACAGGAACGGATGGAGAAAAACAAAAAAGCTCCGGCTCAACGAAAAGCCGAAGACGATTATTTGCTGACAACAAAATTATTCTGCGGAACTTGCGGTGCGTTTATGGTTGGTGAAATCGGAACGAGCAAATACAAGAGCAGAAAATACAGATACTACCGATGTGTCAATACCAAACAGCGTAAGACCTGCAATGCAAAGCACAAATCAATCCGCAAGGATAAGATAGAATATGTTGTTATCAAGTATGTCAAAGAAATGATTTCAGACGATGATTTTGTAAAATACTTTACGGAAATGGCGTATGAAGCACAGGGACAGGAATGCGGTGTGTTGCCGATGATGAGGAAACAGCTTGCCGACACCGAAAAGGGCATAGAAAATATGCTGAATGCCATTCAGGCAGGAATTATAAATGACTCTGCAAAGCGAAGACTTGATGAGCTTGAAGAAACGAAAAGAAAACTTGAATTGAGCATAATTCAGGAAGAAATCAAAAAGCCGACTTTCTCTTATGAACAGATAATGTTCTACATAATGAGTTTCAGAAATATTGATACGAATACTCTTGAAGGTCGCAGAGCATTAATCGACAGATTTGTAAACAGTGTAGTCGTTTATGACGACGAAATTCTCATAAATCTTAATTACCGAAAAGGCGCAAAGCGTGTTTCTTTCCAAGAGATTGAAACCGCTTGCGCGGGTTTGGATATATCATCTTTACTCCGACCACTCAAACTCCTTGTATATCAACGGTTTAAGCCGTTGACACAAGGAGTTCTTTTCTTTTAAAATCGGTTTAGTGACTAAAAAGTGACTAAATTTAACTATATTTATTGAAACAAATTCGGTTGAGAGGTGATTCCCAACCGAGTTTTGCTTTATATATTTAATATTTTATTATCGGATTTTCTCTTTGCTTTTTCAGACAAATGAGTATAAATTCTCATTGTTGTTTCAGGGTCTTCATGACCGAGATACTTTTGAGCAGTCAAAACATCGACACCTGCTTCATACAAAAGGGTAGCATAATTGTGACGAAGGCAGTGTGGGGTTATATCTGTGTTCTCACCAAGAGCAGCGTGTATAAAACTGTTCCATCTGTCACGGAACTGACTGTATGAAAGAGGTCCGCCGAGAGGTGCGCAAAACAACAATTCATCAGAATCTTCAATGTCATAAATACCGTATTTTACAAGTATTTCTTTCAAAGCCTGAGGAATCTTTATCTGACGAATACCTGCATCAGTTTTAGGACTGCCCAAAACGGCTTTCGAATTTTTGGGATATAAATACTGTTTATCAATATTCACATAGTTTTCTCCGATGTCCCCACGAGTCAGTGCAAGAGCTTCGCCACGACGCAGACCAAGATAATAAAGAATTGCACCAAACAAACCAAAGCTGTGGTTTTTGCACGCTTCTAAATATGCGGTTCTTTCCAACTCGGTGAGTGTTCTTCTTTTCCCTCCTTTTGCACCTGAGATTTTCAGCTTTTCCGCAGGGTTTACAGATATTTTTCTGTTTGCCTTGGCAGTATCAAACAGAGAGAATAAAACACCTCTTACTTCATCCACCGTTTTTTGAGCATACTGTTTCTGCTTGCCGCCGTATCGTTTCTGCCCCAAATCATTCAAAAGCTTCTGTAATTCTGCTTCGGTAACATCTTTTATTCTTCTCCTGCCTATAACAGGGAGAATGTGGTTGTTAAGCAATCTTTGATAGCTGAGTTTTGTTGACTCTCTGCAGCCGCTTTTATACGAACTGAACCAGCATTTGGACCATTCTTCTACAGTAAAATTTGCTTCAAACACATTCATGCCAAAAGCCACTTCACTTTCAATTTTTTTAACCTTCTCGTCCAATTTTTTAATTGTTTTAGCCCTTAATTTTTTGTAATCAGGTGTGCCGTCCTTTTTGTAAAATCCCGTTTTAACATATGTATAATATAAGCCTGTAGATTTTTCTCTGCTGTATTTTGTTTTGTTAGCTATAATTATTCCTCCTCTTACGCCACGACTTTTTCACGTCGGGGTCTTTCGTTGATTTCGGTGTAAATAAATGCTTTCTTAATGTATTCATCGTATTCGGCGATGGGAATCAGTCGTCTGCCGTCAATTTTAATGGTCGGAGGTGACTCGGGAGCGTTTATGAGCTCGTAGACTTTCGAACGGCTGATAGCATATCTCTCAGCCGCTTCTTTAATTGACATATAAATTGGAATCATATCATTTTCCTTTCTCAATATAAATTTTTCTCATAATTGTTATCCTTAGACAGGTGTTCAAATGTAACCATACGGACATTACAGACTTTTTCAAAGAAAACCACACAGTTGCCTTGCTGAATATTCACTTCTGAAACTCTTCCTTTACCGAATTGCTTATGATATACTATGTCTCCTTCGCAGAAACCGTTATCCGAATCTTCTCCGCCGCAGTGGGTACGGATATATCTGTCTGCTTCCCATTGCAGGAATTCTGAAATTTTTCCGATTCTGGTATAATTTTCTTCTCCTATATCTTTAAGAAAACGGGAGGGAAGTTTGTTTTTTTCAAAGTTCTCACCAAAACCTTCACTGTCAAAAAGAAATAAACGCTTTTTGGCTCTGGTAATTGCCACATAACAAAGTCGGCGCTCTTCTTCAAGACCGTTCTCTTTTCTTTCTTCAAGAGTTCTTGCGGAAGGAAATATTTTTTCGGACAGACCGATAACAAACACATTTTCAAACTCCTGACCCTTTGATGTGTGTATAGTCATAAGTTTAACGGCATCAGCTGATCTTTCACCGTTATCTGCCGACTGCAAAGCGATATGATTGATAAACTCTTCAAAGGTAACATCACCCTCGTTGGCGGTTTCGTATTCACAAACAATGCGTTTAAATTCGGCAAGTACATCTGTATCTTCCGTATCTCCGCTTTTTCTGATATATTCCTCGTATCCGCTTTCCGTAAGAATACTGTTAACACACTCAAAAAGAGGATGTTCATTAAGCTCTTCACGGACTTTTATAATCAGCGAAACAAAATCTCTCGCCTTACTATTCTTGAAAACAGGATCATTCAAGTTTTCCGCAAGTGTATTAAAAAGCGATTTGTCTGTCTGCATGTCAAGAAGCCTTTGCAGTTTACGCTCACCAAATTTTCTGCTCGGCTTACTTATAATACGTTTAAAAGAAATATCATCATCAAACACAATCAAACGCAGATATGCCATAATATCACGCACAACAACTCTGTTAAAAATTTTGTTCCGCCCACAATCTCATAAGGAATTCCGTGCTTGGTAAGTTTGGTTTCGATAACACGGGCAAGACTTGAAGAACGGAAAAGAATCGCAAAATCAGATAAACTGCAATTTGTTTTCTCACGGATTTCTTTGATAATCTCTGCAATTTTATCTGCTTCTTCGTACTCGTTTTTCATATGATAGTGAATTACAGGCTCACCGTCGGCATTTTCGGCAAACATATCTTTTTTAAGACGAAGAATATTTTTATCAATCAGCGAATTGGCACAGTGCAAAATTTGCGGGGTAGAACGGTAATTTTTATTTAAAATAATTGTTTTTGTCGGCTGATGACTTTTATCGAAATTAACCAAAACATTAACATCCGACCCTCTCCATTCGTAAATATTCTGATCAGGGTCGCCCACAACAAAAAGGTTTCCGTAAAGACCCGCAAGCATATCAATAAACTTCATTTCCTTGAATGTGGTATCCTGTGTTTCATCAACAAGAATATAGTTGAACTTCTTCTGCCATTTCGTCAAAACACCAGGACGCTGCTCAAACAAATAAATTGTGAAATTAAGCAAATCATTGAAATCAAGAGAAAAACTTTTTTTCTGATACTGAAGAAATTCTTCAATGATTATATCGTCATCGGTTTCTGCGGCTTCAAGTATCCGGCAGTTTTCCGTACTGCACATATTCA
>JAZNFD010000083.1:0-4216 GCA_045588975.1 Acutalibacteraceae bacterium
AAAGCTCGACCCCGACACAAAACTTCCCATGCTCGATGAAAACGGAGAGCCTATAAAGGAAGTTAAAGAGGTCAGCACACCAACATTCAAGGTTGTTTCTGTTTTTGATATTTCGCAGACAGAAGGAAAACCTTTGCCCGAACTTTCATCGGATTTAAACGGAAGTGTAGAACACTACAATGCTTTTATGGAAGCTGTCAAAAGAAGCTCTCCCGTACCCATTGATTTTAAGCCTATTGAAAACGGTGCAGACGGCTATTTCAGTTACGATAATCAGAGTATAACTCTGCGTGAAGGAATGAGCGAAACACAGACGGTTTGTGCCGCAATTCACGAAATGGCACACGCAACACTTCACAATTATTCAAGAAGGAATAAAGATGAAACCGATGTTGAAAGAAAAGACCGCCACACAGAAGAAGTTGAAGCGGAAAGTATCGCCTATGCCGTATGTGCATATTACGGCATTGAAACGGGCGAAAACTCATTCGGTTATCTCGCATCTTGGTCGAGCGATAAAGAGCTGAAAGAACTCAAAGCAAGTCTTGAAACGATAAATAAGACTTCATCGGAACTGATTACATCAATAGACCGTAATTTCAAAGAGGTCTGCAAAGAACAAGGCATTGACCTTTCTGCAAAAGCAGACCCCATAACGGCACTCGCAACCGATCTTGACCGTTTTGCCTATGACTACGATACATACGATTATAATGACCGTGTAAGTGACTCTAAAGATAATATCAACAACCTTGTGGGTGAGATTTCAAGTGGTAATTGTTCGGGTGTTGCCGATTGGCTTCGTGGTATTATCAATGACAATACAGAATACAGCCAAACAGCACAGTCGCTTTTGGACAGACTCACTCCGTATGTAAAAGACGAGCCTATTGCTGAACAGCAGGATACGGCAGAAATACCTGGTGTTGAAGATAACTCAATGTCAGAACTTCCCGACCCGACAATAACTGTTCGGATGATGGAAAACTACGGTTACACCGACAGTAATATGCTTCCGCTTTCAAAGGACAGAGCAAGGGAACTGAACGAAAGAGATGTGACGATTTACTGTCTGCATACCGATAACACTGAATCTATGGTTGTAAGCGAAGGCGATTTGCTTGACCATTACGGTATGTTCGGTATTGAGGTTGCAGATTGGGAACGCATAAAAGCTGATGTTCCTGACCGTGACATTGAAAAGAGATTCAATGAAAATCCCTACAATGCCATTCTTATCTATCAGATTCCGAATGATGACCCGAAAAATCTTATGTTTATGAGATATGACAGCCTTTCGGAATCTCCGAGCCGTGATGATTATGAACCTGTTTACACGGCAACAATCGAGCCGAAAGAAACGGTATCAGCAACACTTGAAGCGGCTTATCAGAAATATAACGTTGACAGACCGCTTGATTTCACGGGTCACAGTTTATCGGTCAGCGACATCCTTGCCATAAAACAGAACGATGAGGTATCATATCATTACTGCGACAGCACAGGTTTCAGAGAGCTTCCCGATTTCAACAAAATCAACTATCTGAAGAATGCCGAAATATCAACCGAAGATGATTACGGAATGATTGACGGTATATTGAATAACGGTGATAAAAAGCAGACAGTTGCAGAGCTTGAAGCACAGGTCAAAGCCGGCAAGAGTATTTCACTCTTAGACCTTGCGAATGCTGTTAATGATGAAAAAACGGAACGCAAACCGATAGCTGAAAAGCTCAAGCAGAGAACACCTGAACAGAAAAGGCAAAGAACAGCACCAAAGAAAAAGACAGAAAGGGGCATTTAGTATGACCGCAGTAACCTATGATGAGCAGCAGCTTATCGCAATCCACAATGCAGGAACACGAACAGAAACGATTTCGGCTCTTAAAGAAATGAGAGAATACATTTCTGCGGAAGAAACAGAACTCAAAGCTATTACCGATTCGGCAATTTCCCGTCTTGAAGAAATGACCGATGAAGAATATGCACAGCTCGACCTGATACCCGATTTATTTGATTAAGACAAAGGAGAAATGAATTATGAAAAACAACATTAAGAAAGCAATCGCCCTCATTTTAAGCATTGTCACAGTGTTTACGGTATGTGCAACAACCGCATTTGCAACGGAAGAAGATATTTCTTTCCGTATGACCAACCGCTATATGACCATTTATTACGGCAATTCCGCTGAACTTACCATTTATACAAATTCAGATGATGTGTATTTCACTTCGTCGAATGAGAAAGTCGCAACCGTTGACGAAAACGGTGTGGTAACGTCAAAAGGTATCGGCGAATGTGTTATAACCGCAGGTGTCGAAGGAACTGACCTTAAAGAAGAATGTACGGTAAAAGTAGAGCTTTTATGGTGGAAGTTTTTCGAAAATCTCATAGCCTTTATCCGAAATCTCATTATAGATTTATCAGTAGCATAAAAATCTAACTTGTGACCAACTTGGTTACAAGTTAAACCATTCGGGGGTGTTCAGCAGAACACTCCCGTCATTTATTTTTAGGAGGTAAAAATATGGAAAATGAAAATATATCAAAAGTCCAGCAAATTGCTCTCCTTGCAGAAGAAACAGAAAGAAATCTGACCCGTTCAAGACAGAGTTGGACTTCGTTCCTTCATACTGCCGCACGGCTCTATAAATATCCGTTTAATGAACAGTTGCTTATTTTCGCTCAACGGCCCGAAGCGACAGCTTGTGCCGATTATGATATATGGAATAAGCAGATGAACAGATATATCCGCAGAGGTTCAAAGGGTATTGCTCTTATTGATACCGACACAGAACCGAGAACACTCAAATATGTTTTTGATGTTTCCGATACGGGTAAAACAGAACGCTCAAAGACTCCGTTTTTATGGGAATTCAGAGATGAACATGAAAACACGGTTACATCAGCTCTTGAAAGCAAATATGACGTTTCCGCTAAAAACGGTATTGCAAATCAGCTTGAAAGTATAGCTGCACAGCTTGTCGATGAATATTGGGGAAACTACAAACGGGATATTTTTGACATCGTTGACGATTCGTTCCTTGAGGGTTATGATGAAGATAACATCGGTATGGCATTCAGAAATGCAGCGGTTGTCAGTACAACATATACTCTCCTGACCCGTTGCGGAATAAATGCTGATGAATACTTTGAAAATGAAGATTTTTTAAGTATCTTCGATTTCAACACCTCCGATACTGTTAATTTCCTTGCAACTGCGGTCAGCGAAACAAGTGAGCAGGTGTTAAGGCAGATAGAAATATCGGTTAAAAATTATGAACGTGAAAGGAGCAAGAACAATGGGCAACATCACTTACAGTCAGAACGGAGATTATCTGATTCCGAACTTAACTCTCGTTCAGACCGAGCAGAAACCCCTCGGGAAATACGGCAGAATGAGGAAGGAATATCTCAAGAATCACCGTCCGGCACTTTGGAACAGAATGGTATTGAGGGACACTCTTTACAGCCATCTGCTGGAGATAGACGAAGCAGCGAACAATCGCTTGGAACAGATGATGCCCGAACTGATGAAATCAGCGGGAGTGACGGAAGAACTGAAAGCGAGCGACCCGATGAAATGGGTCGGGCTGATGAACAATCTTCAGGCTCAGGCAGAGGAGATAATTCTGAAGGAACTGATTTACAGTTAAGCAATCACGATTTCGATGCCCGATGGAACGGTATCGAATATTTTCACCAAAATAAAGAAAAAAACGAGCTGATTAAAACCTTTTTGGCTCCGCATAAAGAAGAAATCGCTATGTTCTATGAAAGTCATTCTGACAGAGATGAACGTAGCGATTTTATTATGTCTTTCTTTAACTCAACACCGTATGAAATGACACTCTCCAACGGTGTAAATACAGGCTTTGAAGCCTATTCTGATGCCATCAGGCTATGGCGTAATGACGGAACAGAACTCCGTGAAGCGTGGCAAAAATGGTTTCAGATTGAACGAAGTGTTTTCGGACTTATGCTTATGGAGGAATGGACAGAGCCGGAGGCTTTGCTTTTACCCGGTGTTGAAAAGCAAATGGAACTTATCGGCACGGCAGTAAAGAATGAAGCTCCTTTGTTTCTGCCTCAATCTGCCGTTGATTATGTGCTTTGCGGCGGTAGTGGCTTTAGCGAAGGTAAAATGCGGGTTTACAGGCAGTTTTCCGAAAGTCTTTCAAAAGATGAAAACATTAAGTTCCTTAAAGACGAATA
>JAZNFD010000084.1:0-6307 GCA_045588975.1 Acutalibacteraceae bacterium
CTCACCGAGAATTTGGGGCGGGATATTTCAAGTTTTTTTGATGGTACTCTCTTTGCTGTCATCGAGCTTTTTCTCAAGCTCTGCAACTTCTGTCTTTAATGTCTTATACGCTGTATCATATTTTTCATCTTTGTCTTCATCTGCTCAACACCGGGATATATTCATCAAGCAATGCTTTGATTTCTGCCGCTTTTTTCTTTGCGTTCATCGGATTGATTTTTGTCAGCAACTTCATCAGCATTTCTCTTTGTCTGTTCAGACTCACCGCCTGCTTGAAAAGTTTCGACGGAATATGCTCTCTGCCCGTTTCGCTTGCACTTTCGCCCCGTTCCATATCGGAATATTTCTTCACTATGTGTTTCCGGAATTCATCCTGCCGCCAGGTCAGCTTTTTTCTGTGCCTGAAAATTTGGTTGTCACGATATATGTGGTGTGACCGATTTTGTGCTGTGAAACTCTTCACATTATTTTGCTGATGTTTGACCATTAAATCCCACATTCTTCTATGAAAGATTCGGGCGGTTCAAAAATCGGTTCGTAGAGTTCGCATAAATCGTAGGGGTCATAATTAAAATCAGTAGGTTCTTAAATATTTTCTGTCATAAAAATCTTTTTGAGATTTATTTCGTCTGCAACTACGTTCTAAACACTTTTAAATTTAAAACCTACACTTTTGCAACGCAACTGAAAACAGTTGACAAATTATTCTTATATTGTTACAATGTAGAAAATTATTGAAAGGCAGGTGGACAAGATGACAATGATGATTAACACAATGAATCGGAGAGCTGTTTTGTCCGTTTGCGATTGATGTAAAATATCTTTCTGAGCTTACAAGCATCTCCGTAATTTAACGGGGGTGCTTTTTAATTTTTAGGAGGTTGATATAATGATATTTGAAGAGAAGAAAATTATATTAAAAGACGGCACGAAAGCACTTCTTAAAACTGCTGAGATTGATGATGCGGAGAAAATGATAGCATTTTTAAAGCAGGTTTCGGGTGAAACCGAGTTTCTGTCTCGCTATCCCGAGGAATGGACAATGAGCGTTGAGCAGGAAAAGGGTTGGATAAATCATTTCAGAAATGCCGATGATATCCTGAATGTTACATGCTTTATTGGCGGAGAAATTGCGGGTAACTGCGATGTCAGATTTCCGAATAATATTAAAACATCTCACAGGGCGGTTGTTGATATTGCCGTACGCAGAGATTTCTGGAACCTTGGCATTGCATCGCATATGTTCCCCGAGTTAATCCGAGTTGCCGAAGCTCATGGCTCTGAAATTATGGAACTTGAATGCTTTGAGGGTAACGAGCGGGCTATAGCGTTTTATAAAAAATTCGGTTTTGAGGTCGCCTCTGTCGCACCAAAGGCATATAAGCTGAAGAATGGCACATATCAAGGCAAAGTTTATATGCAGAAGTATTTATAATAAGGAAAACGCTAAAATCCAGATTGTTTGTGATTTATATTACAAGAAAGAAGAGATTTTTATGGAAAACGGTTTAAAACAAATCAGTTTCAAACGTATGAACAGCGATGAATTTCGTATATATTCAAAATGGTCAACAAAAGCTTATGCAGACCACCTGATAAAATCAGGCGACGAAAAATTCAGATTCAAAGCACTGAGAGCGGCAAAGAGCGAGTTCCATGACGTGTTTCCCGAAGGTGCAGATTCCGCCGATAACTATCTTTACATTGTAGTGAATGAAAAGAACGAGAAAATCGGTGTTATCGGTTATCAGAAAAGTCCGTTTGAGGAAAACGCCGCATTTGTAACCGAGAATGTTATCAAAGAGGAATACAGAGGCAAAGGCTACGGAAAAAGTGCATTTGTGAAGATTCAGGAAGACGCCCGTAAAAAAGGCTTTTTAAAAATGGTGCTCAATGTTTTCAAACACACACCCGTATCGTTTTCGATGTATGAGAAAAACGGATTTAAAGTAATTGAGGACCACGGCGGAAGTGCGATAATGGAAAAAATCTTTGATTCTGTTGAGGAATAATAATGAAAAAAGTTATAGTGATTGGTTGTCCCGGCAGCGGTAAAACAACCTTTGCGGAAAAACTTAATAAGCTCACGGGATTGCCGTTATACTATCTTGATGCTATATGGCATAAGCCTGACAAAACTCATATTCCGAGAGATGAATTCGACCAAAGAATATCAGAAATTTTTGCAACACCCGAATGGATAATTGACGGCAATTATAACAGAACTGTTGAGATGCGGCTCAAAGAATGCGACACAGTCTTTCTCTTTGATTTGCCGACGGAAGACTGTTTGCAAGGTGCAACCGATCGCCTTGGCAAAGGACGTTATGACTTGCCGTGGATAGAAAAAGAATTAGACCCCGAATTTGAAGGTTTCATCAAGGATTTCGCAAAAACATCTCTGCCAAAAATATATGAACTGATTGATAAATACAAAGCAGAAAAACAAATAGTAATTTTCAAAAGCAGAAAAGAAGCTGATGAATACTTAAAAAGGATTTAGTTATGAAAATAGCAGTTTTGGGATATGCGGGCAGCGGCAAAACATATCTTTCAGATTACATATCAGAAAAGAAAAACATACCCGTTCTTCATCTTGATTCAATTAAGTGGGATAAAAAATGGAAGTCGATTGACGATTCTCTTGTTTTACCGCTGGTTTCAGAGTTTATGGCAAAAGAAGATTGGATTATTGACGGCTATTATAAATATCTGCTTTATGATGAGCGTCTTGAACAGGCAGATCAGATTGTTTTGCTTCTTCTGCCTCGCCTTACTTGTTTTTACCGTACACTCAAGCGCACAAAATCACGCAGACGGGAAGGCTACAAAAACGACCTTAATTGGTGGTTTGTTAAGTTCACATTGTTCGGCTGCAGGAATAAAGAAAGACGGCAGACCTACGCCGAAATCGTAAAGAAATATAAACATAAAACCGTTGTGCTCAAAACACAACGGCAGGTTGATGAGTTTATGAAAAACAACTTGGACAAACAAATTACAATCGAGCCTCTCAATCCCGAAGACTATCATAAATGCTCAAATATCTGGAATATGAAATCTCAACCTTTTGCCGACAAATGGTTTGATGAGATTAAGTCGAGCAACCGTCTTGTTTTTATTTATAAAATCAACGGTGAGTTCATCGGTGAGGGTGCGTTGGTTTTTGATGAAGGCGACCTTGATTACACTATTCCGAATCGCAGAGTATATGTTTCAAGAATGATTGTCAAAAAAGAGTATCGCAATCGCGGTATAGGCACTGAAATCCTTGCTTTTCTCATAGAAAAATCAAAAGAAATGGGATTCAAAGAAATGACAATTGGTGTAGATAAAGATAATGTAAATGCTCTGCACCTGTATAAAAAATACGGATTCACAGAAGTATTGTTCGACGGCGCAGATGAAAACGGTGAATATTTTAAACTGATGAAAAGGATATAAAAATGTGTTTATTAAATTTATCATTTGAGTATGTGAACAAACCTGATTTTTCTGCTGTTGCAGACGATATTTTCAACATCCTCGCTGATAATATGACGGTAATCGCTCCTACGGGCAACATGAGAGAAGATGATTATAACTGTTGGTACGGATGTATAACTGACGGTCTGAAACGTGACGAAAGACAGATTATCCTTATAAAAGACAACGATAATATTATAGGATTCTTTCAGTATTACATAAATGAAGATACTTTTATGATGGAAGAAATTCAGTTCAAGTCTGAATATCAAGGCAAAGGTGTTTTCAGAGCATTATACGCCTTTATTATTTCGCATATAAGGGATGATATCGAGTTTGTTGAAGCCTATGCAAGTATCAGCAACGGCAAATCAATCGGGATTCTTGAAAAATTCGGGTTGATAAACATGGGTCTTAATAAAAACGGAAGAAGCTATCATTTCAAAGGCAGTTACAGCGGTTTAATAAAATGGTTTAATAATCAGTAGACGGTCGGCGGTATGTTTATGGGCAAAGCAACCGCATGGGAGCATATCTCCGGATTTGTCGGCGGTCTGCTGATGGGATTTATTTTGATTTGACGGAGATTACATATGAACAAATACTTGAAAAATCTTAATCGCATAGAGTTTGTTGTCACTATGGCTTGTACGGGCAAATGTAAGCACTGTTCCCAAGGTGAGCATAAAAGCTCGGAAAACATTGATAAAGTTTTAGCGGCAAATGCAGTTCACAAAATCGCCGAAGAATACAGCATTGAATCAGTTATGACTTTCGGTGGCGAGCCTTTGCTTTACCACGAAAGTGTTTGTGAAATTCACAAAGCCGCAAAAGAAATAAATATCCCTCAAAGACAGCTTATAACCAACGGTTATTTTAGTAAGGATTTTGATAAAATAAAGCTTGTTGCTCAAAGGATAATCGAAAGCGGAGTCAATGAAGTTCTGCTTTCTGTTGATGCTTTTCATCAGGAAACAATACCGCTTGAATATGTAATGGAATTTGCCAAAGCGGTTAATGTTGCCGATGCCAAGTTGCAAGTTCACCCGGCATGGCTTGTCAGCCCCGATGCAGATAATCCGTATAATAACAGAACAAGAGAAATTCTCGCCGAATTCAATCAAATGGGAATCGGAACAAGCGAAGGGAATGTGATATTCCCAAGCGGAAACGCATTCAAATATCTCGGCGAATATTTTGATTTGAGCAAAGAAATCAAAAATCCCTACGATGAAGACCCGACGGATATCCGTGCAATATGTTTCAGCGCAAACGGCGATATACTCGGAAGCAACATTTACAAGCAAGATATTATAGAAATTTTGTATTCATACAGTCCAAAATAAAAAACAAGCCATACAAGTTGATCTATATTCAGCTTGTATGGCAATTTTTATGCAAATCTGTGCATACTAAAAACAAGAAAGGATGGTTATATATGAACAAAGAAAAAGATACAAACAAAAAAGACAAAAATAATATCAAGCCAAAAGATATTGAGGGTAAAATCGAGATTCCCGACAAGCGTGAACGCAAAGACGGTCCCGGCGGAAATTAAAGGAGGATAATATATGTTCAAACACGAAAAGATGCTTTTTCATCCCGTTGCTGTTGAAAAACCTAATCCGCAGTATGCGGCACTTTTGCAGGAACAACTCGGCGGTGCAAACGGTGAACTCAAAGCTGCAATGCAGTATATGTCACAGAGTTTTCGAATCAAAGACCCCGAAATCAAGGATTTGTTCCTTGATATTGCAGCCGAAGAACTCGGTCATATGGAAATGGTGGCGCAGACAATCAATCTTCTCAACGGTCACGATGTATGTGCCGAATCCGTTCCCGCAGGTGAAATTCAAACCCATGTTCTTACGGGCCTTAATCCCGGACTTATTAACGCTTCGGGTTATTCGTGGACGGGAGATTATGTTTCTGTTACGGGCGATTTGTGTGCAGACCTTCTTTCCAATATCGCATCAGAGCAGAGAGCGAAGGTTGTTTATGAATATCTCTACCGACAGATTAATGACAAGAAAGTAAGAGAAACAATTGATTTTCTGCTTAACAGAGAAGAAGCTCACAACGCAATGTTCCGTGAAGCATTCAACAAGGTGCAGAACAGTGGCTCAAATCAGGATTTCGGAACAACAAAAGCCGCTAAAATGTATTTCAGTATGTCCGAACCCTCGCCGAACAACAATCCGTTTTTGGAAACAAAAGTCAATCCGCCGTCATTTAACTGATACGAAAAGCTCTCCTGCACAAAACAGGAGAGCTTTCGTCATTTTATCTCATTTCTGACAACAGAGTGTAATCCGTACTGTTTTGCAGATATTCTTCCATCTTGCCGCTTAACAGTAATCTGACATAACTCATCGGCTCATTACAGATGAGAAAATCGAGTTCTGATGTTTCGTACATATTGTTTGCATATTCGTTTTCAACAGCAATGCAGTCGATTGACACCATAGAACCATCGTTGAGCTTTACTTCCGGAAATCAGGGCGTTCTACGAAAGCGAAGAAGGCAAAGCAGCTTTTGAAAAGTGGAAAGCCGAAAGAGAACGAAGTACAGATTAATATAAATCTTAATTCGGCGGGGATGAATCATCATCCCCGTTTTCTCATTCTAAAAGACTGTAAGAAATGAAAAATCCGAACGCATCTCCTACTTTGAAGAGAGGGTTCGGATTATCATCTTTTGGGACGATTGTTAATAACGGATTCAAAAAAACAATCAGAAAGTTCTGCTGAAATTCTCAATCTGTATATTTGCTGTAACCAATATGGTTGTTTTTCAACTTCATTTTTAAGTTTTTCAAGAGTTCTTTTACCAACTCTTCTAA
>JAZNFD010000085.1:0-9059 GCA_045588975.1 Acutalibacteraceae bacterium
GGCATTGATATCGCTGTCAATACCTTTTGCTTTGAGCTTTTGCTCAACTGCAGCTCTGATTGCACGGACATCGGCGTTTGCAACTCCGATGCCGTCAATTGAAGCAAAAACCGTTGTGCCTCTGCCCGAGCCGTCGTTAAGAGCAATTGCAACCGCCTTCTGGTCGTCAAAAACACCGTTTACCTTTTGTGTGAAATAACCGCCTGTGTAATATTTTTTTGTTCCGTCAAGAAGGTTATCGGGAACCAGACTTTCTTTGCCGAAGCCAAGTGACCACTTTGCTCCGTCAGCGGCATTGTCTATGAAGTCTTTTGTTCCTTCATAGAAATTTTCGCTGTCTGCCGAAAAATATTCCTCAACCGTCGGGTAATCGGGCGTGGGGGTTAAAAATCCCAACAATTTAATAGCACCGTCAATGATACCTCCGAGGACATCTGTTACGGCATAGATGGGGCTGCCCGATTCGCTTTTGGCATATGCTGCAGTTGAATTTGCAGAAAAGAGAACGGTGAGTACAAGAAGAAATGCGATAAAAGAACGAAAATGCTTTTTCATTTTTTACATCTCCTTTTATATGTTTTAAATTGTCAGTATGCCGATTTAATAAGATTTTCCGTTTCGTCAAGAATGATTTTCCCTGTTTCGGGGCCTGTTGAATTTGTTTCCTCATAGTGGTCTCTGTCCATATCGTCGGTTGCTTTGTTGATATAAGGCAGCGTTTCGTTCAGCAGAAAATCATTTTCAGCAAGAATGTAGCCAAGTTCGTCATTGCAAAGACCTATAACAAACTTGTGCCTGCAGTCTGTCATATCGGCAAGTACTTTTTTGTAGCTTGATTTTCTGTGGGTTGCGCTGTCTTTTTCCGTGAGGAATTCTCCGTTGAAAAGCTCCGGGAAGAGTTCGCCCGGAATAAGGAATACAGCAACATCCTTATTGCCCAATTCCATATAACCCACTTCAGAATAAATGCAGGCCTTGCTTCTCTTTTTTGTTCTGCCGATATCGTTGTTGAGAACCTTGATATATCTTGCGAGGATAAGCACCGTGTTGTCACCGGGAACGGCAATTCCCTTTGATTTGATGTTAAGAACAGGCTGCAGCTCAGTTTCATTTTCTATACCCAGAGCAATTTTGCCTAATTGTTTTCCGAAGCTTTTCATATATGCTTCGCAGTCAATCGAATCTCTGTAAACCTTCTTTATTTCTTTTGCTGAAATCATGCCGCCTATGGCACCGTTGAAGAAAAGAGCATTTGAGCCGGGTATACTTTTTTCAATTTCTTCAATAAGGTATGCGGGGAAATCGGCGCTGATAAGCGATGTTGTTCCGAGCAATTCTGCGTGCGAAGCGAAATTTACAATGTAAACGTCACCTGATTTATCGTCGGGCGAAAAACGGAATCTCGTAAGATTTTTGTCGAAGGTTTCGGGAGTTCTTACATCTGCCTGCATATCTTCGACAGGAGAATAGCCCATAAAAAATCTGCCGTCTTTTCTGTTCTCAAATGCTGTAATGATAGCCTGAGCCGACGCTTTTTTCAGATTATCCATAAACGCTTTGTCTTTGCCGCTTTTATAAATTTTTTCACCCCAAAGACCTTGTGTGTCGATTCCCGCGTGCGTATGAGTTGAACAGATATTAATTGATCTGACTTTTCCGAGTCTGCCGCTTTCGAGAACAAGTTTTCTTATATCATTTATGTCTTTTCTGCTCATACCCACACAGTCAAGTGCACAGAAAACAACACCGCCGTTATCTCTGTTGTCATCAAGATAAACCGCTCTTGCATACAGGTCATCAAGCACCCCCTTTACGGGGTTATTTGAGTCATAGCCCGCAATATAATATGTTCTGCTTTTATAGTCGGTGGGAGTAAATGATGCCTTGCCGAAACCGCAGGTCCATTTTTCGCCGGGAACGGATGAAAACTTTTCGTTACCGGTAAGCATAAATTTATCTGAGTTTTCCTGCGTTGTAAAGCACCTCTTCGGCATAGTTGAAACAATAAAATTTGTCAGGGAATTTACCGCTTTTTTTGTGAAACTGTCCTTAAAATCCATATCAACACCTCCCGAAAACTGTATATCTTTACTATACACTTATTTTGAAAAAATTCAAGTATTTTCTTGCTTTTTAAAAATATTTATGATAATCTGTTCTTATAAACCGGATTGAGGGTGGTGAATTTTAATGGTATCTATCAGAAAATATGAGGAAAAAGACCGTGACGATGTACATTTTGTTTGTCACAACAGCGAGGGTCCCGAAGAGGTGCCTGATTTTTTGACGGGGCAGTTTTATCATAACACATTCTGCAATTACTATATTGAACACGAGCCGGAAAATTGCTTTGTTGTTGATGATGACGGCAGAGCAGTGGGTTACATAATCTGCGCCGAAAATTTTGACAGATTCAAAGAGATATACGACAGAGATTATCTTCCTCTTTCGGACAGCTTCGGTGAGGACAGATACGAGTGGGCATCAACCGCATACAATGCTCAGGAAAGGTTCAAGGACGAATATCCTGCTCATCTCCATATCGATATTCTTCCCGAATATCAGAGAATGGGTATGGGGGGCAAGCTTATTGACACTCTCTGTAAGCATCTTGCCGAAAAAGGCATTTCAGGCGTTTGTCTTACCTGCGGTCCCAGAAACGAAAGAGCAGTGAATTTCTACAAAAAATATGGTTTCACACTTTTGTCACTCGATCACGATGATGCTTGCTTCGGCAAAAAAACCATATAAAGCATTATTCTAAAACTATTTTGAACAGGAGAAACGACTATGGCATCACCCGCTTTGGTTGAACAACTTTATAATGCACTTCCCGACGAAACAAAAGAATTTTTAAATACTGCAATCGAAAAAGTTATTGAAGTAAAAAAACGCGGCGGTAAGGTTGCGGCTGTTATAGGAAGCGGTCCCAATCTTCACGAGGGCGTTACAACTCTGATTGCAGCTCTTATCCACGCAGGTCTTATTGACGGCGTTACAACAAGTTCTGCCGTTATTTCACACGAAATGGGCGGAACTCTTGACAGAGTAAAACGTTTTGATGCGGATATTCTCGGCGACAAATGCCCCGAAAACATCCGCTGCCGCGGCAATATTTATGAGCTTACCCAGCTCAGTAAAGACGAATGGGCACGCATCCGTTCGGAACTTCCTCTTGATGAAGACCTTATTTCCGTCTGCGAAAAGGCAGAGGGTAAGGTTATCATCAAAGCAGCGGGCAATATGGCTTATCCCGTAGGCTACTTCAATGAAACGGTTTCGACAGAGGTTATGGTTGCGGCTCAGACGCTCGGCGAAAGCTTTGAGTATGTTGCGGGTCTCGGTGCTGACCCTAACACTATGATCGGCGCAGGCGCAATCAAGGGCGTACCTGTTCTTGTAAGCGTTCCTCAGCTTATCGGCGGCGGTCAGGTCGGTCTTTGCATCTCTGACAGCATTCCCGTAAGCCAGCGCTGCAAGAGAATTGCAAAAATGCTTTCCGAGGCAGACGTTATTATTGAATCCGCAGTTGCTCTTACTCAGGAAATCCATGACGGTCCCTTTGAAACATACACAGGTCACGGCATCTGGGCTGCAATGAACGGTCTGCCCACCTACAGCCTCAAGGACAAAACTCTCATCCGCTTTGACCTTGACGAAAATCTCAAGCGTTCCTGGGATCTCAACAAGCAGAGCGAGCTTATTCAGAAGGCAATCAACGAGGGTCTCCCCAAGACCAAGCTCACAAAAATTCCCTTCCGTATGGAGATGTCCGCATTTACCCGCCTTGAAAACAGTATCCCCGTTATCGGAGATATCGGTGAACTCTGGCCGATTTTTGTTGACCGTATCTGCAACGAGCTCGGCATAACTCTCGATTTCACTTCGGCTCCCCAGAACACAGATGAGGGCAAGGCAATGCGTGAGCGTATTTGTGATGAAATCAAGCCGTTCTCGCTTAACAAGATGCGCAATGCTCTGCGTGATAAATACAGTTTTTAAGTCTGAATAAAAGGAGAATACAGATATGAGTGCTAAAGTTTTAGGTGTTATTCCCGCCCGTTACGGTTCATCCCGTTTGCCCGGCAAGCCTCTTAAAGATATATGCGGCAAACCCATGATTCAGCATGTTTATGAAAACGCAAGCAAATCAAAGATTCTCAGCAAGGTTGTTGTTGCAACAGACGATCAGCGTGTGTATGATGCTGTTATCGCATTCGGCGGCGAAGCTGTTATGACAAGCGTTAATCATCCCACGGGTTCCGACAGAGTTGCAGAGGCTGCAAGCAATTATGATTGTGATTATGTTATCAATATTCAGGGTGACGAACCTCTTGTTCCCCCCGAAATCATTGATGATATCGGTTCTGCTCTGATCAACAGCCCCGACTGCGTTATGGCAACGGGCAGTGTGCCTATTGAAGGTGATTATGTTCTCAATAACACGGTTGTTAAGGTTGTAACCGATGTTAACGGCAATGCAATTTATTTCTCGCGTTCACCCATTCCGTATCCCCGTCACGCTGAGGCTGCAAAGTACTATGAACACGTAGGAATTTATGCTTATACACACGAGTTCCTTAATACATACACAAAGCTTGCCCCCACACCCCTTTCAGAGGCGGAGTCACTTGAGCAGCTTAAGGTTCTGGAGCACGGATATAAAATCAAAATTGTTCCCGCACCTGCACAGTATGAGGCGGTAAGTGTTGATACAGAGGAAGACCTGCAGGAGGTTATCCGCATCTATAAGGAACGTCACGGCTGCTGATTATTAAACTTACACCCAAAATGAAATAACAGACATTTTCATTTTGGGTCTTTTTGATTATTACTGTTTCAGAATGGTGAAAAATATGAAAGTGATAAACAACATCGTGGCTATCGGCAAGTCCGACTTTTTCGGCTGGCCTGCAAACCACGGTATATGGGAATTCAACGATGAATTGCTTGTCGGTTTTGAAAAGGGAATACACCATTACAACGGTCCCGGTGTTCATGCGCTTGACAGAACAAAGCCTACAATCAGAATGTTCGGAAGATTCCGACCCGAAACGGGATGGGTTCACGAGTTTCCCGAAATCCCGTCGATTGATTACGAAAACAAAACTCCTCTTCCCGACTTGCCGCCGGATCTCCTGACTTCCGAAAGCGGTTTGTACCTTATGCCTTCCGGATGGGACGGTAATGTGTTCACTCAGCTTATGGTTACAAATAACGCAGGCAAAAGCTGGGAAGGTCCCTTCCGTATTCCCGATTTCGGTCTTGTCGGAGTCAGCGCCAGAACGGATTATCTCGTTTGTGACGGCTATTATCTTCTTGCCATGACAGGCGTTAAGGCTGACGGTTTAGAGGGCAATGCCTTTGCCGCAAAGCTTACCTTTGACGGCAAGTGGGAAATGCTCGGTATGATGGGCGAAGACCCGCCTGAGGGAGATTTCCGTATTATGCCTGCTCTTGCAAAGCTGCCCGACGGTTCGCTGCTCGGAATTGCAAGATATGCCAGTGAAAACGAGCCGGGCTTCACACAGCTCGATGTTTACCTGAGCAGCGACGAAGGAAAAACATGGAATTATGAAACAAAGCTCAATTACATAAATGAGGATATGAGCGGCGGCAGTCCTCCCGCACTTTGTTCGTTGCCTGACGGAACGGTTGTGCTTGCATTTTTCCGCAGACAGAATCCTTGCGGACTTTTTATCACCACTACCCGTGACGGCAAAAGCTGGTCAGAGCCCGTTGCATTGCGAACGGATGCAGTCAACACGGATATCGGCTATCCCAGAGCTGCGTTCTTCAACAACGAAATTCATATTTTGTATTATTATAATCTCGGTGAAGAAGAAAACCGCTTTGTGGCAGATACCGTAATTTCAGAATGGGAGACATTGATAAATGATTAAGGCTGAACTTTTATATCAGGAATACCTTGCAACCGAAGGTATCAATGAAGAAACGGGAGAGTGCCATGCAGCAACGGTTGCTGTCTGCAACGGCAAGCCCACAGCTGCCTGGTTTGGCGGCATAAAAGAAAAAAATCCTAATGTACGTATATGGTTTGCACGCCGCGACGGCGAATGGAGCACTCCCGTTCCCGTAACACCCGATGACGGCGAGGCGGACTGGAACCCGACCCTTTTTGCAGAGAACGGAGTTCTTACGCTGATTTATAAAAGCGGTATCGATGAAGGACATTGGTACTCAATGAAATCCGTTTCCGCCGACGGCGGTAAAACTTGGTCGGAGCCCAAAGAGCTTGTTCCGGGTGATATCGGCGGAAGAGGTCCCGTAAAAAACCAGATGATAAGACTTTCAAACGGTGCACTTCTTGCTCCCGGTTCAACCGAGGATTTAGCCGACCGCTGGGAATCCTGGACAGATTACAGCGAAGACAACGGTGAAACCTGGAAGCTTTCCGCTCCCGTTGCATTCGAATTGCCCGACGGCACAATATGCAACCGCAAAGAGGAGCTTCCCAATGAAGGCGAAGGTCTTATTCAGCCTGCAATATGGGAAGACCAATCCTACGACGGCAGAGTTTATATGCTTGCCCGCACAAACCTCAGTTGGATTTACCGCAGCGAATCAACGGATTTCGGACACACCTGGTCAATAGCAAGACCTACTGATATGCCCAACAACAACAGCGGTATCGGTGCTGCAATGACCGATTGCGGAGTTCTTGGTCTTATTTGTAATCCCGTAAGTGAAAACTGGGGTGACCGTACACCTCTTTGCCTTTTCCTTTCCGAGGATAACGGAGCGACATATCCCGTCCGCATCGACCTTGAAACTCAGCCGGGAGTTGAATTTTCATACCCTTCAATTGTTGCTGAGGGCAATCTTCTTCATATGGTCTACACCTGCGGACGCAAGAAAATCGGATATGCGCTTGTCCGTGTTGAAAAAAATTAAAATTTGAGAAAGGGTTTTGCATATGGAAACTCAAAACATATTTGCATTTTTGGCGATCAGCATGATTACCATGTGCTTCGGCTGGGGTATGCGCGGCTCTGCTATCGGCGGTGAAAAAGGTGCTATGCTCCCCGGTGCGTTCATGGGTATTCTTTGTGTCTGGTACACCGGCTCTGAGCTGTTGATGGACAATGTATATCTGTTTGCAGCAGCCTGTGCACTCGGCTATTTTTACGGTGGTATGGAGCCTTACGGCTCAACAATGGGGCTCGTCCTTGACCACGATAGCCCAAGATACAGCCCTCCTTTGGGCTATCTTGCGCTGGCGTTCAAAGGCTCAATCTGGAGCGGTCTGGGCTCGGCATTTCTCGGTGTCAGCTTCTCCGCAATGAGCGGTGTTGTTTATAAATGGTACGATTTCGTTGCTTTCTTTGCACTTGTTCCGATTGTTCAGGAAATCGGCTACCGTATCTTTAATACTCCCTATGACCCCGATCACGGCAGAATGCCCAAGGTTTGTTTCTCAAAAGACAGCCGCGAGGAATGGGGACGTAACCTTGTGATAGTTGCAGGTTTGCTCATTATGATGGCAATCCGCCGTGATATTTTCGGTATTATTATGTGGATTGGCGGTGCACTTGCCGGTTCAATAGGTTGGGTTGTTGCCATTACATTCTATGACAAGGAGCTTCATCCTCTCAAAAACGGCAAAATGCTTTTCGGCAAGTGGGAAAATCTTAAGATTGTTGACGGCTGGAAAATCATGGAATTCACTCAGGGCTGTTTCAACGGTCTCGGCATCGCTGGTGCTTTCGTTCTCGGCTGGCCTCTTGCCGCAAAGAATCTTGAGCAGGCTGAAGCCGCAGGTAAGCTCTGGTATATGCTCCCCGAAAAGGTTGACATCACACTTTCGTGGGTGTTCTGTGCGCTGATAATTCTCACAATTTTCCTCTTTATCATTCCTTACCGCAGAAACGGCAACAAAATCACCCGTGCCTTCGGCGAGGTTGATATGAACATCGTTGAGGTGCTCGAGCGACCCTGCTATATGGTCGGTCCTCTTTGTCTTGTTATGCTCGGTTCAACAACCATGGCTTCAATTATCTGCTGCTTTACCATGTATTATGTAATCGCACAGCACGACGGTCTTGAACGCTATTGGGATTATAAGGGCATAAAGTTCATCCGTATTTTCCTTATCCTTATCGGAGCCGTTGCTCTTGCAATTCAGGCATTGAGAGGCTATACTCTTTGGGAAACCTGGATTTTCTACTGCGTAGGCTATATTCTTTTCGACTTCGCATATTTCTTCCGTCCCAAGAGAGTAACCGAAAACTACAAAAACTCAAAATCCGTCAAGGAATTCCTTGTTTCCTTCGGCGGAGATATAACGGTTCTTCCGTTCTTCTATGTCTTAATGGCAGGTTTGCTTGTTTTCGGTTATATGAATTTCCGTTAAATATCAAAAAGCCGGTCATCCAAACGGATGACCCGCTTTACTCATAAAACAGGAAAAACGGGATGCCTGCAATATGTTTTGGTCGGGGTATCATATGGTTTTGAATGCTGTTGCAAGCAACACTGTTATTTGCCGAATGCAAATATTAATTACCCGACCCTTGACAATGACTTAAGATAAAACTATAATTAAAAACAGAATAAATTTATAAAATACGGTTCGAAACGCCTTGCGGAGTAGATCAAAAGGGAAATCGGGTCAGAATCCCGAGCAACCTCCATTACCGTGTTTGTGCTTTGACACATCAGTCGGAATACCTGCCGTAATTTGTGGTCTCGATATCTTGGGAAGGAAGAGTATTGCCGACTTTTAACCTGATTTTCAGGGTTTAAGCCGTTATATATTTATGATTATTGCTCTTTCAGCCTGTCGGTTGGAAGAGCTTTTGTTTTTTGGTGTAAATATGAAACAAGACGCATTCTCAAAACTTCATCCTGCGGTGAATCTGCTGTTTTTCATCGGAGCAATCTGCTTCGGTGTTCTCCTGCAGCACCCCGTCTATCTGCTTGCAGGTATTTTTGCAAGCGGAGTGTATTACCTTTTCCTGGGCGGCAGAAAAGAAATTAAAAACATATTATTGATGATACCGCTTTTTATCTTTGTTACACTTTTCAATCCGATAGTA
>JAZNFD010000086.1:0-13852 GCA_045588975.1 Acutalibacteraceae bacterium
CTGAACCAAGCTCAAATGTGCCGCCGGATACCTTTGCATAAACCGACGGCATGCCATTTCGTTTAAAACGGACATTCGTATGTAACTTCTCTGTCGTCATGGTACATATCGTAATCACAAACAAAATCTGAATCACTGTCATCTTCATCGTTGAGTTCAGCAATGAATTCAGCGATTTCGTTGTAGCTGCGCTTGGCGGCATACATATGAATATGATCGGAAATTATGTCGGGATAGACATACAGTACAAAGCTTGCAACAGCTGTAATTGCTGCTGCAAAGTAAAATTCGTAAGCAAAGCCAAATACAAGCACGGCAAAAAGCAGGACGACAGCTACACTCTCAATGATATCATCAGCCGTTTTTTTAGATATGGAGCCTGTTACCAATGCATGTGATACAGTCTGAATCTCTGCCTTCTGACATACGGCAAGTGCAGCTTCAGCTACAGAGGAATAGTTGCCGCGAAGAAATTCGTCCATAGCAGCTACACATTTTGTTTCGTAGTCGAGTCTGCTGAGATTGATTGAGGAATGGAACATATCCGAACGGACTGCGGCATACTCGCTGTATTTCAGGATATATTCGGGTGAGAGACTGAGGTGTGAGAATTTTCTCAGAATTTCTTCTTTAAGCTCTTCTTCAGTAGCGGGATCTTCTTCATCATTTTTCATATACTCCTCGAAAAGCTTATGACTGTCTGCGCCGTTAACGATATGCTCCGCTGCGTCTCCGCCGCCAAACAAACCGAGGCCGAAGTTCATCTTGTGGAGATTATCGAGTTTTTCATACACGGTGCCGCCGCAACTGTCGAGAGCGTTTCTCAATACAGTCATTGCGTTGCCGTCAATCGAGGAGTCCCTTAAATAATCACAATAAGCTACCGAATGCATACATTGTTCAACCAGTGCCTGCTTGTCTTCAACGGCTACGTTATAATCATCGGGCATTGCGTTGAGTCTTGTTACCAGATCTTTGTCTGAGGTGATGCTTTTGAAAAAGGATTTGTAGTGTTCTGAATTAAATACTGATTGATTCATGGATTATTACCTCCGTTTTTTGTAGTTCCGTTTTAACAGATATGCCTCTGAAAATATCGGGTTCGGCTGAGAGAAATCTGAACATCGGGCGCCCCCCCTGAGCCGCCCGATGCTTACGATCAGTTTAAAGCGAGATATCCATTGCGCATCGATATAAGTCTTCATCGATGCCTTTCTCAACCTCAAGAGCTCTCTCAAGGTCGAAGTCCATAATGCGGTTATCCTGCATAACAACCACACGGTTGTATATGCCTTTGATAAGAAGATTAACCGCTTCGTTACCCATACGGCTTGCAATAACACGGTCTATAGCAGTGGGAGAACCGCCCCTCTGAACATAGCCAAGAACGGTTGCACGGGTTTCGACTTTCGTCTTCGCCTCTATTTCTTTGGCTATGTCGTCAACTGTAATGCCGGTTTTCTTGCGGATTGCTTCAGCCACAAGAACAATAAAGTGATTTTTGCCTGTTGATTTGGTATGTATGATCTTGTCGATAACATCCTTCTGGATATCATAAGGGATTTCGGGGATAACGATAGCCGTTGCACCGACTGCAATACCGGCGTCAAGAGTAAGGTATCCGGAGTTAGCACCCATTGTCTCTACAACAACACATCTGTCGTGAGATTCAACGGTATCTCTGATTCTGTCAACCATCTGAACAATGGTATTAAGACATGTATCATAACCGATTGTATACTCTGTGCAACCGATGTCGTTATCAATTGTAGCAGGGATCGCAATGCAAGGTATGCCGCCGTGTTTAATCAGAGCTCTTGCGCCTTTGAAAGAACCGTCACCGCCGACTACAATAACAGCATCCACATTATTTTTTCTTAAAACTTCTGCAGTTCTTTTAACCACCTTTTCATCTTCAAATTCGGGGAAACGAGCTGTGTAGAGCTTAGTGCCTCCGCGATGAATAATATCGCAGACATTACGAATGGTCATCTTTTTGAATTTGCCTTTATACAGACCCTTGAAGCCATAGTACACACCAACAACTTCAATACCGTTTAATATCGCCGTACGTGCTACTGCGCGAACCGAAGCGTTCATACCCGGAGCATCGCCGCCACTGTTCACAATAACTATTTTCTTTACAGGAGAGTTGATGATATATCTGTGCTCTCTTAAATAGTCGTAGCGGTGGTTTGCGAAATCCTCCATAGCTTCTTCACGAGATTTGATAATTCTCTCCTCTGAAGAGAATGCGGGTGAAAGTGAACAGTTTTTCATAAATTTTTACCTCCTTATAATATAGCGATAATCCGTCAGAAAAAATGTAAATTTTGCTTCTGACGGCATCTTACGCGTTAATTTTACAATATACACCTCCCGATTGTAAAAGGCTCCGCAGAGAATTTTTTGAATTTGTATCTTTTCCGTTTTATTTCCTGCGTAGCGATAGATTTTTTCGAAAAAAACATTCAGAATAGGATAAAATACATCGCGGCTCTATCCTGTATTTTAATTTTACAATATGTACCGCCCTGCTGTAAAAGGCTCCGCAGAGAATTTTTTGAATTTGCATCTTTTCCGTTTTATTTCCTGCGGAGCGATAGATTTTTCCGAAAAATGCATTTAAAATGAGATAAAAACATATAATTTTTTCCAAACATCAGTGCGAAGGAGGTGTTTTTTATGTATAGCGAAGACCGTAAGATGCAATCCGATCGAGGTTTGACGTATGAGCCCGAAACGGCTGAAACAAAAGAAGAACCTTTACCTCCCTATTTATATTACGGAACGGGAACAGACTTTTTTCCTCCAAGCAAAGATGAAGACATTTATCCCGAATGCGGAAACATTTATGTTCATCTTTACAACAGTGTTCTGCCGGCAGTCTGTATCGGTTCAACCAGAGGAAAACCCGTTATCTTCCGTGTAAACAGCAGAAAGATGGCAGATGACGGATATGTTTTTCACCATTCCAATGAAAGACTCTGGATGACGGAAAAAGTTCCTGCAGAGTATTATGAAAAAATAGAACAGAAAGGAAGTAAAGGCTATGCGTTTCAATCTGATTGATTTTTTTCTGAAAAAAAGACTGATAATCGAAACTCATAAAGAAGAAAAAATCCGAAATGAAATTAACAAAAGTTTTAAAGCACTCGGTGATATGCTTCCCGAAAAGATATGGTACGGCAAACACTTAATCCGTCCCTATTATGTGTCTTTCGAAATTCCGGGAACAAAAAATGAAGCCCTATTACATATTGACGGAATGAAAGAATCAGAGGTGATTTTCCGTCTTGATGTTTTAAGAAAAGGAACTCAGCGAGCATATTCGCACTATTTGAAAAGTTGTCCTCATTCAGATGTCTTGTGCTATATTTTCAAATCAAATGATCGCGATGATATTTATAATTCGATTGTCAGCTTATCTGAAAAGGTGGATGAATACTGGGACAAGCACTGAGAAATAACAAAGAAGGAGGTGAATCATATGCTTGATTTCAAAACAAAACCCATTATTGCCATGCTTCATCTGAAGGGTTTCTCTGATAAAGAGACATTGGCAAGAATGGTTAAAGAAACAGAAATTTATTACAGAAACGGTGTTGATGCAGTTCTTGTGGAAAATTATTTCGGAAGCAACGAAAACTGCGAGCAAGCTCTTGATTGGTTACATAAAAATCTGCCCGATAAGCTGTACGGAGTAAATATTCTCGGTAATTACAGAAAAAGCTTTGAGTTTGCGGAAAAGTATAACGCCGATTTTATTCAGATTGATTCCGTTTGCGGGCATCTGGAACCGATAAGAGACTTCATATATGCAAAAGACCTCGGCAAGCTTATGAAAAACAGAAGTTTTCAGGTGCTCGGAGGTCTCAGATTCAAGTATCAGCCGATAAGAAGCGGACGAACTCTTAAAGAGGATGCGGAGCTTGCGAAAGCAAGATGCGATGCCGTCGTAACTACGGGAGACGGAACGGGAAGGGATTGCCCGACAGAAAAGCTGTCGGAATTCAGAGATGCGCTGGGCAATTTCCCTCTGATTGTCGGTGCGGGAGTTACTGCCGATAATGTTTGCGAAAAACTGCAGTTTGCCGACGGTGTGATTATCGGAAGCTGGCTGAAACACGGACATATCGATTGCGGAGATGTCTGTGAAGAATATGTAAAAGAATTTATGAGTAAAGTTACAGAATTTAAAATGAAATGTGATTAATTATGAGTTATCAGTATTTTTCAGATTTTGACCCGAATGACAGCTCGATTTGCGGTGAGTATATCGAGTTGACGGAAAACAGCATGTGCTGGGCGTATGACATCAGTATTCCTGCCGGAAGTTATTACCGTCGTAATTATGATAAAGAATGGGATTATACTCAGCACGGGACAACAGTTTGTCTGTGCTGTTCGGGAGATTTCGTTACGTATGTTGAACCCGGACCGCCGCCCAAAAGCAAAACTTACATAATCATCTGATTGTCAATTAGGCTTTATCCGAATTAAACGCAAAGGAAGAAATATATGATTACAATAAATTTCGAGTTCGAAAACAGAGAACAGAACGAACTTGTTCAGCTTAACAACATTCTGGCAACCATGAAGCTGGATGAACTTCGCCTTGAAAACTACAAAGGCTGTCTTGTAACCACAACAGATCTGAACGGTGATTTTATCGACTGCCGCTATGCCTTGTGCAACGGTACGTTGGTTTGCAAATTATCAGATGGTGAAAACGGTTATCTGTACAGAATCGATTCCGATGTGATATGCTGTGACAGAGACGAATTCTTACAGAGATGGAGGGATAAGCATCCTGACCGTATAGTCCGTATTTTTATTACAGCAGAATTCGACGGATTGACGGGATGCCTGATCGTTCACCACCAGCGCGATTAATTTAACCGATAAGGCGGGTATTATCGGTCTCGTTCTCGCGGCGGACAAAAAATTTTTGGCAGATACTTATTTGAACCGTACCGACAGTCAGAAAGAACTGTCTCAATAAGAAAAAAAGGCCTGAGAAGGGATAATCCCTGCTCAAGCCTTTTGTCGTTTGTTCTGTTTCTTTTGTTTTTCGCTTGGTGAGACAGCTTCTTGATTTTTAACTTACGGTTAATCGTTGAATGTAAGGCATCCTACAAATCCGACTGCCGAATCCTTGGTGCCCTTTGCGTCACATTCCGCAAAAGCTGCGTCGCCTGAATTTGTTGAACCTGCAACAAAGATGGATTCACCGTTTGAGCAAACCGTTCTTGCGTTGTCAGCACCCGAACCGTTGAAGATGTAAATGTCTCTCTTTGCGGCAAGGTCTGTAATGATATAAACGAATGCATCGTAGTCGCCTGTTCCGGGCATCATGGCGAAATCTCTGTTGGTTGAGCTTGTGTAACCCGAAACTGCAAAACCGCCGTTGATCTTTGTGATTCCGGTAATCATTTCATTTTCGAAACCTGTAAGCGGGCAGGTCCAGCCGATTACGCCTTCTCCGCTTGCATTGCCGTTGGGATTGAGCTTTACAAGCATACCGTCTGCAGTACCTGCGTTACCTGCGTTATACATACCTTCGAATGTGCCTTCGGTGTTGCCGTATCTGCCTGCCGAATACTGACCTGCAACAACGCAACCGCCGTCTGATGTTACTTCAACAGCAAGAAGCGAAGTTTTGCCGGTACCGTAAATTGTCTTGCTCCATTCGAGTTTGCCCGAAGGAGTAAGCTTGAGAACGATTGTTGACTTTGAAACGCTCTTGTCTGAGTCTTTGATGAGCTTGTCGCCGTAATATGCAACGCCTACGCTGTCAACGGTTGCATAAATTATTCCCGCATTGTTGACTGCTATATCACGGACAACAATACCCATGGTTGAGTTGAGAACCGAACGCCATACGATTGAACCGTCTGCATTACACTTGAAAACAAAGCTCTTGCGGGCGTTGGGAGTGTTAAGACCGTCAAAATCACCGTCAACAGATTCGCTGTTACCGCCAACGACATATCCGCCGTCGGGAGTTGCCTCAATTGTATAGAACATATCACTTGCGCTGCCGCCGTAAATTCTGATGTTGCCGAGGAGGTCGCCCTTTGAGTTGAATCTTGCAACTATGCCTTCAACCGTGCCGGGGCATTTATATTCGCCTGCGCCGTCAAGATCGCTTGCTGTTGTGTAGCCGGCTACTGCGATTGTTCCGTCGGAAAGAATTGCAACAGACTCAAACTGAGTTGTCTTTGTGCTGCCGATAACCTTGCTCCACTGAAGCTTTCCGTTCTTGTTGAACTTTGCAACAAGACCTGATGCAACGCCGCCGTCATCAATGTCGCCCGTAACGCTTGCATATGTAATACCTACTGCTACGGTGCCGCCGTCTGATGTTGCAACGCTGTCAACAAAAACATCGTTGGTCGACTTTTTGAAAGTTACGGTCCAGTCTCTTGTTGATGCGGGGATTCCGCTTGTTACGGGAGCCATGGGAGCAACCGTGCCGGGAATCGGTGTAGGTTTATAAACCAATGTTGTTATAGGTGCGGGCTTTGTTGTTTTGGGAGGCTTTGTCTGCTGAGCCTTCGTTGTGTTTGCGTTATTCTGTGTTATAACGGGTGCGTTGGTTGTGGGTGCGGGTCTGATGGTTGTAACGGGTTTTACAATAACGATTTCGTTTTTATTGGATACTGCCTCTGTGTTGCCCTGAGCATTGGTTACACGAGGTCTTGTTGCGATAATGAGACCGTTACTCTGTGCAACCTGAGAAAGTCTTTCATATTCCTCATCGGAAAGATTGCTCGGATCCTTAACGGAAGCCATTGTCATAAGATGATTGATTTCGTCCTTGGAAGCCTCGGTTGTTACCAGCTCTTCTTTTTTGATAACGGTGTTGCCGCTGCTGTCTTTTTCAACCGTAAGACCTTCGTTGGTTGCATGCTCCTCAACTTTTTCAAGCTGTTCGGGAGTGAGAGTGTTGAGATCGCCGTTCCAGTTTTCATCAAACTCATCACCAAGTGCATCCTTGACAAGGTCAACAAGCTCAACCCTGCCGATTACCACCGGCTCATATACATAATCCGCAATTCCGGGAGTCCATGTGTTATTGGGTGCGAGAGTCGGAATTGTGTCATCTCCGTTCTTATCCTTGACGCTGCATGCGGCAAATGTCGAAAGAACAAGAATCACACACATAACAACACACAGAATACCTGTGAATTTCTTTTTCATTGAATAGTCCTCCTATTATATATTAATAGCAAATATATGCTATCATAAATCCGATTTAAAATCAACTGTTTTTATTTGTAAGTAATAAAAATTCATAGTAAATTTAAAAAACATCTTCATTTTCTTAAATGTTTAATATATAATACTTTCTGATACAAGGAGTTGATTTTATGAATGAAAAAGAAATTGCTCTTCTTGCAGTTGAAGCTCTCAAAGCAAAATACCCCGACAGTCTTTGCTCGCTCAACGCAGAAAATCCCCTGCAGCTGATTATTGCGACCCGTCTTTCGGCGCAATGCACAGATGCAAGGGTTAATCTTGTTACACCAACACTTTTTGAAAAATATAAAACGGTTGAAGATTTTGCTTCGGCTGACGTTGCCGATGTTGAAAATATCATTCACTCCTGCGGCTTTTTCAGAGCAAAAGCAAAGGATATTGTCGGAATGTGCAAAAAAATGATATCCGATTTCGGCGGAAATGTGCCCGATAATCTCGACGACCTGACGAGCCTTCCGGGGGTCGGCAGAAAAACCGCAAACCTCATTATGGGCGATGTTTACGGCAAACCCGCCGTTGTTGCAGACACGCATTTGATCAGAATTTCCAACCTGCTCGGTCTGGTTTCAACAAAAGACCCGTTCAAAGTCGAGATGAAGCTTCGCGAGCTTCTTCCTCCCGAAGAAAGCAACGATTTCTGCCACCGCTGTGTGCTTCACGGCAGAGACACCTGCGTTTCGGGCAGACCGAAATGCGGCGAATGCGTTATGAACACTTTCTGCTCCCATGGATTAAATAAATGATGTTATCAGAAAAACCGTGCCGCTCAGAACCGCACCCGCACAAGCGGCGGCGCTCATACTCAGTGCAAGTCTGACTCTGTTTTTTTTCAGTCTGGCGGCAGGCGGCATACCCGCACTCTGGGCGATTATTGTTGCTCTTTCCTTGAGGTCACCCTCGCTGACCGCCGAATACTCCGGTTTAATAAAAAACAGCACTTTTTCAAAATATTCGCACTGCGTCTGCGTTATTTCCACAACTTGTCTGTTAACTCCCTTAATCAATTCCGAGTACCCCTTTTATTTTATTTCTTTGTTATTTTTGGCACGGAAAGGCTTGTTTATTCCGAACAAAAGTCAATAATAATATACATTTGGTATAACGGACTTTTCAACCAAAAATGTGGATAACCGCGTGGATAAAGTGTATAACTCGGGTTGAAAACGGCTCAGAATATGGGTTTTACCGCGTGGAAAACTTTATTTTTCTTTTTCAGCATATACAAAAGGTTGTACATTCTTTACAAAATGTCGCAGATTGTCGATAAAATTATATCAATTTTTTTTGATTGAAAATACATAATATTACAGATTGGAGAATCTTATGATTGCCGAAAAAAGCTACATAAAAAACGGTAAAAATATCATAGTCAATACCCCCTGCTTTAATGCAGGGCTGACTCTCGACTGCGGTCAGGCTTTCCGCTGGTCAAAGACTGATGACGGCACCTGGCACGGTGTTGCATTCTCCACTCCGCTCACTCTCAGAGAAGCCGAAAACGGCGTGGAATTCATCGGCGTTACCGAAGAGGAATTCGAAAAAATCTGGATTCCCTATTTCGACCTCGGGCGTGATTATGCCGCACTCTGTGAAAGATTCAAGAGTGATGAACAGCTTGGAAAAGCCGTCGGCGAATGCTACGGAATACGACTTCTCCGTCAGGAGCCGTGGGAGGCGCTCTGCTCATTTATTATATCCCAAAATAACAATATCCCCCGAATCAAGGGCATCGTTGACCGACTCTGCCGCTTGCTCGGCGAGCATCTCGGCGGTGACGACTATGCATTCCCGACAGCTGAAAAAGTAGCGACGGCGGGAATCGAGGGCATTGCGCCGATAAGGGCGGGATTCAGAGCGAAATATATTATCGATGCCGCCCAAAAAGTTGCAAACGGTGAAATTGATTTTAAAAAAATACTTCTGCCCGAAACAAGCATTGATGAAGGCAGAGATGAACTGATAAAAATAAAGGGCGTCGGCGAAAAGGTTGCGCAATGCACCCTGCTTTACGGCTGCGGAAAAGTTGATGCCTTCCCGATTGATGTGTGGGTCAAGCGTATTCTTGCCGAGGACTATCCCGACGGACTTCCCGAATGCATAAACGGTGTGCGCGGCATTGCCCAGCAATATCTTTTCCATTGGAAAAGGACACAATAAAATCAAAGTCTGAGGGACTGTCTCACGGAGATGACGAAGCCGTTTTCTTCCGATGCCAGGCGTATATATGATACGTCAAATCGGAAAAAACGGCTAAAAAGAAACAAAAACAATCTTAATATCAAATCAAAAGCGGTCTGCAAAGGTTAAATTCCAATGCAAACCGCTTATCTTTTTATTCAGTTTCTTTTGTTCTTCGCTGCGTGAGGCAGTCCTTATGTATTAGTCTTCTGCGTCTGCCTTAGCTTCTGCAATAACCTTCTGTGCTACGGGTTCGGGAGCGATTTCATAGTGGTCAAACTCGAATGAGAAATAGCCTCTGCCGATTGTAACAGAACGGAGAACAGTTGCGAAGTCACCCATTTCAGCCATGGGAACTTCAGCTACGAGTTCCTGCATCTTGGGATCATCTTCGCAGGGTCCCATACCGAGAACGCGGCCGCGTCTCTTGGTGATGTCGCCCATAATGTCGCCGAGGTTGTCGCCGGGCATATAAGCCTTGAGTGAGCCGTAGGGCTCAAGGAGCTTGGGAGCTGCGCCGGGCATACCGTTCTTATATGCGATGATGGCAGCCATCTTGAATGCCATTTCGTTTGAGTCAACGGGATGTGATGAACCGTCATAAAGAGTTGCTCTCAGACCAACAACGGGATAGCCTGCAAGAGGTCCTCTGAGGATAGCTTCTCTGAGACCTTTTTCAACAGCGGGGAAGAAGTTCTTGGGAACCGAACCGCCGACAACTCTCTCAGCAAACTCGAAATCTTCTGTGGGGATGGGCTCGAATTCAACCCAAACGTCACCGAACTGACCGCTGCCGCCGGACTGCTTCTTATGGCGGCCCTGAACAGCAACCTTCTTGCTGATTGTTTCTCTGTATGCAACCTTGGGAACTGTGAGATCAACTTCAACGCCGAACTTTGTCTTGAGCTTTGTAACAACGGTGTCAAGATGCTGCTCGCCGAGACCGGAGATAATCTGTTCCTTGGTTTCTGTGTTTGTGTAGTAGCTGATGGTAAGGTCTTCTTCTGCGAGTCTGTTGAGACCTGCTGCAACCTTATCCTCTTCACCCTTCTTCTTAGCCTTAACAGCCATGGGAAGGCAGGGAGCGGGGAAGTTTACGCCCTTGAGCTTGATATCCGACTTGGGAGCACAGAGCGTGTCGCCTGTCTTGAAGCCTGAAAGCTTTGTGATAATACCGATATCACCTGCAAGGATAGCCGATGCTTCTTCCTGCTTGCCGCCCTTGGGGAAGAGGAGCTTGCCCATTCTTTCGGTTTCGCCTGTACGCTCGTTGTAAGCGGGTGTGTCGGGAGTGATCTTACCCGAAATAACCTTGAAATATGACATCTTACCAACGAAGGGGTCAGCAACGGTCTTGAAGCAGATAGCTGCAAGAGGTGCGTTTTCGTCGCAGGTAACGTCTGCTTCTGATGCAACGGATGCTGCGTCGGGAGCGGACTGAACGATGCAGTTATTGATAAGGTCAACAGCTTCAAGCTGATAACCCGAGCAAGCAAATACGGGGCAGATGTCGCCGGCAAGGATACCTGTCTTAAGACCTCTGTCGATTTCTTCATCGGTAAGGGGTTCGCCGTCGAAGAATTTCATCATAAGCTCTTCGTCTGCACTTGCAACGGCTTCGATGAATGCTTCCTTCATTCTGTTGGTTCTTTCATCATTTTCGGGCATGGGAGCGTCCGAACGCTTGCCGTCTTTATATGAGAAAGCTTCGTTTCTTGAGAAGTCAACATATGAAATAACCTTATCGCCTTCAACATAAGGAACAACAACGGGGCAGATCTTGTTGCCGTATTCTTCCTGAAGTGAATCAAAGGTCTTGTAGAAATGTGCGTTTTCAGCGTCGCACTTTGTGATTGCGAACATCTTGTTGATGCCTCTGTCGGTAGCTGCCTTGTATGCCTTTTCAGCGCCGACGTCGAGTGTGCTGCCCGAAGCGAGAACGATAAGAGCCGCACCCGCTGCACGCATACCTTCGCTCACACCGCCTGCAAAGTCAAAGAGACCCGGTGTATCAATGATATTGATTTTTGTATTCTTCCATTCAAATGAAGCAATAGCGGAAGCTATTGAACACTTTCTTCTCTTTTCTTCAGCATCAAAGTCGAGAACGGTGTTGCCGTCTGCAACTCTGCCGAGTCTGTCAGTTGCGTTGGAAATATAAAGCATTGCCTCAGCAAGTGTTGTTTTGCCTCGTCCGCCGTGACCGGCAAGCACGATATTTCTGATGTCTTTTGCACTATAGGATTTCAAGAAAAGTTCCTCCTTTATATCTTCCGCGGCGGTGCACTCCGCCGAGGTATGAAACTTAATATTGACGATTTAAAGCGCCATATTAAATAGGATTATATCACAAAAGTTTTCCTATTTCAATGATTATTTTGGTATTTTTTATAAAAATTCAATAAATTTTCAGAACTTTTTTCGCAAAATTCACTCTTTTGAGGGTTTATTCTGCGGTTCATCGTCGTTTTCTTCGTCATTTTTGCTGATTTTGTTTCGTGCCGTCCAGACGTGAATAATCCCCTCTTCATTGAGTACTTTCACCATAACAACGGTTATCGGCACGGCAAAAAGACCGATCACGCCGAAAATCTGGAGTCCGAGATACATACCCGCAAGGGTTACTATGGGCGGCAGACCGACATTCATTGCAACGAGTCTGGGTTCGAGAATCTGACGGATAACCGTTATCAGACCGTAAAGAACAAGAAGTCCGATTCCGAGTCCGACATTTCCGTTGAAGAAATTGATAACAGCCCACGGAACAAGAACCGTTCCCGTTCCGAATACAGGCAGAATATCAAGAAGTGCGGTGCAGATTGAAATCGCAACAATATATCCGCCGTCATAAACACCGATTAATTTCAGCACATTGAGACCGATTGTCACTTCGCAGAAGGTAACAAAAATAATAGTTGCATATGCTTTTATCATTTTTCCGATAACGTCGCCGAAAAGCCTTTTTATTTTGATAATCATCTTTTCGTGCTCTTCGGAAATGTTATTTTTTATCAGCTCGGTCAAGCCGTCATAATCACACGTTACAAAGAAACACGCTATAATGCTTATTAGGGTGGCTGTGAGTATTGCGGGAATGTGCCTTGCGGTTGAAAGAAGTCCTCCGAGCGGAGTTGTTATCAGAGAAAGGTCCAGTCCCGATATACTGAATCCCTCTCCCTCGGCAGGTCCGCCCTGCTCAACATAGAGGAGAACGTTGTCGATAAATCCGCCGATTGTATCCGCAAGTGAATTTTCTATTGAATCGGGCAAAAATGCAAGATGGGCGATAATCCAGCTTTCCGCCGATTTTATGAATTCAGGCAAATCGTGCAGCTTGACCGAAAGATACGAGCCCAGTCCTTTAAATTCGGTTGCAAGACGGTAACCGACAAGCACTATCGCCGTTACAATCAGCGAAAGAATCAGAAACACCGACACCGCGCCGACTATGCCTCTTTTGATTTTCGTTTTCTTTGAGATTACTCTGATGGGTTTCTGAAGAAACAGCGCAACTAAGAATGCAATTATGAACGGCGCCGCAACCCAGAATGCATATTTCAGAAACAAATAGTAGATCAAAAATATGACTGAAAAATATGTGATATTGATTAATTTATCCTTTCTCTTTTCCGCTAAATTCATTTTTTATCCCTCCCTGACGTCTTGCTGACGTTCAATATAGGTTTAGTTTACACCTTTTTAATATAAAACGCAATTAATGTTATAAAAAATATACAAAAATTTAATAAAGTTAAAAATAAGTCTTTATTATTTCAAAATAATGTGATAGAATAAAATTCAATAATTTTGTTTTTCACATTACATAAAAGGAGCGCTATATATGTATGTTGCTATAATGGGATACGGCGTGGTCGGTTCGGGTGTTGCAACCCTTCTCAAGAAGAACCACGAGCATATCGTCAAAAAGAGTATGCAGAGCGAAATGGAGCTCAAGTATATTCTTGACCGCCGTACCTTCCCCGGAGACCCCTATGAGCATCTTCTCATAACCGATTTTTCAAAAATCGTTGAAGATGACGAGATTAAGATTGTTGTTGAAACAATGGGCGGCCTTCATCCCGCATACGAATATGTTCTCGCAAGCCTCAAGGCAGGCAAGAACGTTGTCACATCCAACAAAGAGCTTGTTGCCGCAAAGGGCTGTGAGCTTCTCAAGGTTGCTGATGAAAACAACGTTAACTTCCTCTTTGAAGCAAGCGTAGGCGGCGGTATTCCCATCATCCGCCCCATCAGCCAGTGCCTTGCCGCAAACGATATCGACGAAATTGCAGGTATTCTCAACGGCACAACCAACTTTATCCTCACCAAAATGATTACCGACGGCATGACCTTCGACGAAGCTCTTCTTCTCGCTCAAAAGAACGGCTATGCAGAGCGTGATCCGTCC
>JAZNFD010000087.1:0-9969 GCA_045588975.1 Acutalibacteraceae bacterium
AAAGCGGGCGCTCCTGCCGATACGGCGGAAAATGAAGCGGCAATCGAAGATGTGATTGTTGCTGACGAAGATTTCGACCTTTTTTCGGACAGCTCTGCTCAAAAAAACGATTTGCTCAATGCCGAAAACGGCGACGGCAAATATGTTTACACCGCCGATGAATACACTCAGGTTATTTTTGATGCGGAAGAATTCAGGAACATCTATTCCGTAATTCCTCAGACATTCATCAGGCTTGTTGATTACACCGAATTCACCGAATGGACAAAATCAGTTACATCCGATAACGGTATGGCAATCGTTCAGTTTGTTGAGCATTTCGGAATTTCAAAAGAAGCGTTTGACGAAGCAAACCGAAACTATGCAAGATATATCAACGGTTTTTACGGCACATCGCCTCTTTACCGTACTCCGTTTGAAGAAAACGAACCTTATGAAATTTTCAACACGGAAATAATATATTCTTCCGCCAAGGAAACTGTCGACGAATATTACGCTGCATTTCCGAAACGGGAAAGCGGCAGCGGCTCGATGTCCGCGGAAATCATTGTTCCCGAAAACTATTACAAATAAAAAATTCCGCCCTCTTGAAGAGAGCGGAAAAACGGATTATTCTATTACCTCATATCCCTGAGCTTTGGCCTCCTCGCTGCTGTAAAGCTCATAAATCTGGTCAAACTGATTTCTTTCTTCGATATCATAGTCTTTTTCGAAAGCAACCATTCTTGCAGTCTTATCGCTGTCGATTTTCTTTTTGTTAAGATTTTCTTTCTGCTTTTCGTTGTTGCGTTCAAACATTTCGACTGTTTCATAGAAATAATAGTCTCTGACCTTTTCGCAGATACCCTTTCTGTTAAAAACGAAAATCTGATAATGCTCACCGTGTGCATATGGAACCCTAACAACAATCTGCTTATTCTTTTGTGTTTTGCCGAGGTCATCAATGTTTTTAACCATTTTTTCAGAGCGTTCGATTTCTGCCTGAGTCAGCGATTCAATAAGCTGAGAGTATTCTGCCTCCTGCTCGGCAATATAATCAGCAGCAATTTTGTCATTATCAACCGAACACGAAGCAAGCGAAAGCGCAGCCGCAAAAGCGGCGAGAATTGCAATTATCTTTTTCATAAAGGATTCCTCCCAAAATTCTTTCTATATATATTAGTGCCACAAAATCGAATAAATGTCAATGACTTTGCAGAAATTTAACATTTACGCAAAGATAAAATTATAAAAGAAAGGTGATTTAAATGAAAAAAAGATTATTCGCAGCTACCCTTTGCATCATTCTTATGCTTTCCTTTACGGCATGCGGCGCATCAGGCGATAAAATGGCCGCCGCAGAGATGGAAAACGGAGCCTTTGTCACCGAAGACAGTATGGAATTATATTCCGACAACGCAGCGGATATCGGCGGTGATTTCAAGTACACCGCAAGCCAGTCCGCCTCAGGTACCGAAGCTCCCGAATCACAGAAAGCAACCGAAGAAAAAATTATCAAAACGGTTGATTTATCTATCCAGACCAAGGAATACGAGGCTTATCTTACCGCAATGACTGCAAACGTCACAAAGCTCGGCGGCTATGTTGAAAATTCAACAAACCATATGGGCAGCTTCTATTCTTCAGACTACAACAGGAGTTCAACATACGTTGTACGCATTCCCGCAGACAAGCTTGATGAGTTCCTTGCAGGTGCAGAAGAAAAAGGCAAAATAATCAGAAAAACCGAAAATCAGCAAAACGTCACCCTTGAATATGTTGACCTTGAAAGCCGCATCAGCGCTTTCAAAACAGAAAGAACAACCCTTACGGGACTTCTCGAAAAAGCGGAATCTCTTGAGGATGTGCTTTCAATTCAGGAAAGACTGTCCGAAGTCAACTATCAGATTGAATCCTACACCGCAAAAATGCGTGTGCTTGAAAACAGAATCGGCTACAGCACCGTTACCCTCAACATCGATGAGGTTGAGCGTGTAACCGAAGAAAAGCCGACTATCGGAAGCAGAATCAAAAACACCTTCCTCGATAATCTTGAAGAGCTTGGCGAAGGTCTGGCAGATTTTGTTGTTAACTTCATCGGCGGCCTCCCGATTATCGTACCCGTTGTTGCGGTTATCGCTGTTGTAATTCTTATTCTCAGAAAGATAATCAGAAAACGCAGAAATAAATAATCAATCCGATTTTTGTCACCCTTTCCTGACAGGGAAGGGTGATATATTTTTTAGTTATTATTCCGATTAAGAAAATAGAATCATATTGTTTTTGTTATCATATATTATGGAATATTATAAAAAATGATTGGAGTGAGTTTTTTGGCAAAAACTCTCGTTTTAACCGAAAAACCTTCCGTTGCAAGGGACATTGCCCGTGTTCTCGGCTGCAAAAAAAACGGCAACGGATGCATAATCGGCGATAAATATATAATTACCTGGGCACTCGGGCATCTTGTTACTCTTGCCGACCCCGAAGCCTACGATAATAAATACAAAACATGGAGAATGGAAGACCTTCCCATGCTGCCCGAAAGAATGAAGCTCGTCGTTATCGGGCAGACTTCCAAGCAATTCAAGGCTGTCAGCTCGTTGCTCTCGAGCAATGAGGTTGACAAGGTTGTTATCGCAACCGATGCGGGACGTGAGGGTGAGCTTGTTGCACGCTGGATAATCCAGAAAACAAACTGCAGAAAGCCTATGCTCCGTCTGTGGATTTCGTCGCAGACTGACAAAGCAATCCGTGAGGGCTTTGCTTCGCTCAAGCCCGCATCGCAGTATGATAATCTTTACCGCAGTGCACAATGCCGTGCAGAGGCGGACTGGCTGATAGGTCTCAACGTCAGCCGTGCGCTCACCTGCAAGCATAATGCACAGCTTTCCGCAGGCAGAGTGCAGACTCCCACCCTTGCAATGATAGTCAAGCGTGAGGAGGAAATCCTCAGATTCCGTCCGAAAGATTATTTCACCGTAAAAGCGGATTTCGACGGCTTTTCGGCACTCTATAAAGATAAACACAATCAGGCAAGATTCTTTGACGCCGCTGCGGCACAGGCTGTTGCGGATGATGTCAAAGGCAAAAGAGGAACGCTTACCGAGGTCAGAAAAACCTATAAATTCAAAGCACCGCCCGCTGCATATGACCTGACGGAGCTTCAGAGAGATGCCAACAACAAATACGGTTACCCCGCAAAACAGACTCTTTCGCTTATGCAGAGCCTCTACGAAACCCACAAGCTCCTCACATATCCGAGAACGGACTCGAGATATATCACCAAGGATGTCGCCGCAACTCTCCCCGAGCGACTGCGTGCAATCGCCGTCGGACCATATAAGGATTTTGCAAACGCGGTACTGCGCTCAAAACCGATTCCGACCAAATATATTGTCAACGACGCAAAGGTCACCGACCACCACGCAATTATCCCCACCGAGCAATATGTTGACCTCAACAAGCTCACAAGAGAAGAACGTCATATCTATGACCTCGTTGTGCGCCGTTTCATTGCCGTGCTCAGCGCACCGTTTGAATATGACGAAATGCAGGTCACAATAACAATAGGCAACCATAAATTCTACACTAAAGGTCAGTCCGTCAAATCTGCCGGCTGGAAAGCGCTCTACGACTCATCTCTTGCAGATGACGATGACGAGAATGACGATATAGCATCCCAGCAGCTTCCCGCGCTTTCACAGGGCGCACCCGTATTCCCCAAGGGCGTGCGTCTGTGCGCAGGCAAAACCGCACCTCCGTCAAGATATACGGAAGCAACTCTTCTTTCCGCAATGGAAAATCCGACGGGTCAGGTTGATGACGGTTCTCTCAAGGATGCACTCAAAACCGCAGGCGGACTCGGCACTCCCGCAACAAGGGCAGATATTATCGAAAAACTTTTCGATTCATTCTGCGTTGAGCGAAGGGGCAAAGAAATATTCCCGACTTCAAAAGGCAAGCAGCTTATCGATATTGTTCCGCCTGACCTTAAATCCGCAGAGCTTACCGCAAGATGGGAACAGCGTCTGTCGCTTATCGCAAAGGGCGGTGCGGACAGCAAAAAGTTCATTTTCGAAATGCGTGACTATGCCCGCTCGCTTGTCAGCTCCGTAAAATCAAGTGATTCAAAATATAAGCACGATAATATGACCCGTGAGCCTTGCCCCGAATGCGGCAAATATCTGCTCGAAGTCAACGGCAAGAAGGGCAAAATGCTCGTCTGTCAGGACCGAGAATGCGGATACCGCAAGAGCGTTACGGTCATCACAAACGCACGATGCCCCGAATGCCATAAGAAGCTTGAAATGAGGGGCGAGGGCGACAAAAAAGCTTTCTTCTGTGTCTGCGGATACAGAGAAAAACTCTCCGATTTTGAGAAAAGAAAAGAAAGTGCAGGCGCAGGCAAGCGTGACGTTGCCCACTATATGCAACAGCAGGCAAAGCAGAAAACTTCAAGCAATCCGCTTGCTGACCAGCTTGCAAAATGGATGGAGGAAAACAAATGAGACGTTTTCTTTCTGTAATCATGGCAATAGCCATGCTGTTATCTCTCACATCCTGTTCAAGCAGAGGCGACAACGGTACGATTTATTACTCGCTGAAAAAATGCCCCTCTACCCTTGACCCGCAATATGCGGGCGACACGGAGGCACATATTATCATTAACAACACCTTTGAGGGACTTGTGCGCCGCTCAGCGGAGGGCAAAATCATTCCCGGAATCGCTCAGTCGTGGACTGTTTCTCCCGATTCGCTCACATACACATTCATCCTTAATCCCGACACGGAATGGTATTGCCCTATTTCAATCAAAAGCGAATTCGGCGAGGATTTTTACAAGAAATTTTCCAGCGAAAAGCTGACTGCAAATGATTTTGTGTTTGCCATGCAGCGTGCTGTTTCTCCCGCGACGAATTCGCCGAGCGCACACAGACTTTTCATCATCGAAAACGCGGCGGAAATTCACGCAGGCAATGCGGATATTTCTTCTCTCGGCGCCTCGGCACCGGACAGCAGCACACTCGTTATAAAGCTTACCGAGCCGTGTGCGGACTTTCTTGACAGACTGACGGAAAGTGTGTTCATGCCGTGCAACGAAGAATTTTTCACCGCCACGGGCGGAAGATACGGGTTAAGCAACAGACATCTGCTTTGCAACGGTCCTTTTTATGTCAGCTCGTGGGATTCCGAATCCACGCTCACCATAAGACGCAACAATTATTATGCAGGCAGCCAGAAGGTTATGCCTTCACTTGTCAATTTTGATTTTGATTATAACGTAGAAACCATCGGCAACGAAATTTCAATCGGCAATGTCAGCGGTGCTTTTATACCTCCCGACTCACTCATACCCGATAATTCCGTGATTGCGCAGAGCAACCCGAATTCCGTGTTCGGATTCTTTTTCAACTGCTCGGATTCTTATTTAAGCAATGCAAATCTCCGCATTGCACTGAGCAGTTCAATTGACCGCAGGCTTTTTGCAGATGTGCCCGAAAATTCGGAACTGACCGACGGATTCGTACCGAAGAACTGCTCTGCAGGCAGTCTTAACTACCGTGAAGCCGTCGGAGTGCAGACTCCGAAAATTAATTATGACACGGAAGCCGCAAAGGAATTCTGGGAAACAGGTCTTTCCGAGCTTGGCAAAAGCAAGATTCAGCTCACGGTGCTTTGCCCCGACTGGCTTGATTCCGCAGTCCGTAACCAGCTTCAGATATGGCAGAAGACAATGGGCATCAACCTCGGAATAACTATCGAAAACAAAACTCCCTCGGAAATCCGTGCGGCTGTCAGCAGCGGCAAATACCAGATCGCTCTCACTGGCACAGAATCGGCTTACAGCAGTGCCGTTGATTTCCTCGCATCGTTCAGAAACGGCGGAATATTCCGCTTTGACGGCGAGGATTACGGAATGATAGTCGACAGACTTCTGACTGTCGAAAGCGATGATGAGCTTCTCGGCGGATGCTTTACGGCTGAAAATTATATTCTTCAGCAGGCGGTTTGTTATCCGCTCTATTCACGCTCAAGCTGTTTTGTCACTTCGGAGGATATTGAAGGAATCGCCGTTTTCGATTCCGAAAGCAGTATCAGTTTTATCGGAACAAAGAGGTTTGACTGATGAAAAAAAGAACGTTCATAATCATTCTTTCGTGGGCGGCTGTTGCCGTTTGTATGGGAATAATATTTTCTCTTTCCGCGCAAAACGGCGCAGAATCGGGCGACACAAGCAGTTGGCTTCTGCTTCTTCTGAAGCTCCCGATAAACGAGTCGGCACTGCGCACGGCGGCTCATTTTCTTGAATTTACAGGTCTTGCCGTTCTGGTTTTCAATGCACTTTATCAGACCTGTTCAAAAACAAGGCCGTTTCTTTCATTTGCTATTGCATCGGCATACGCCGCAACAGATGAATTTCATCAGCTTTTTGTTGAGGACAGAGCTTGCAGCCTTTTTGATTGGTTTATCGACTCGCTCGGCGCAGCTTCGGGAATCGCTGTGCTTTGTTTGATCATTTATATTTTAAGGAGGAGATTGCGTTGACAGAAAGTGAAAAAATTTTGATCGCAGGCTGTGCCGCAGGTGCGGCGGCAGCGGCGGTGCCGACAATTTACGGTTTCGCAAAAGCTTCTGCGGCGGCAAAACCGATTGCCGAATCCGATTTTCTTCATACGGAAAATGCCGCATTCGTCAACGAAAACGGCATTCCCACTCCCCTGCGCGGGGTAAATCTCAATGATGATATTTTTTACTTCAGCAAAGCGGATATTGAATCGCCCAAAGGCTACGATGTTTTTTATTCACTCGAAAAAAGATTCGGCAGCTACGGTGCAAGGCAGCTTTGCCAGAAATATTATGAAAATTTCATATCTCCGTCCGATATCAAAGCCATTAAAAAGCTCGGTGCAAACTGCGTAAGAATCCCCTTGCGTTTCAAATATCTTTGCAGAAAAGACAACTGTAAGGATGATATTGATTTTGACAAGCTTGATATTCTTGTTGAAAAATGCAGGAAAGCGGGTCTTTACGTCATCTTTGAACTTCATTCTGCTCCGGGATTCCAGAATACGGATTCCGCTTGCGGAAGCAGCGATGAAAGTGTGCTTTTCAATTCCGGAAAAGAAGGCTTTGAGGCAAGAAATTCCGTTATCAGATTCTGGACACAGGTTGCGTCACACTACAAAGACGAGGCAACCGTTGCGGCTTTTGACCTGCTCAACAGACCGCTTGTGCGTATGGCTGACTGGGAAAATAAGGTTGATACCCTCAACAAATTTTACAGACGAATCTGCAAAGCAATAAGAACGGTTGATGAAAGACACATCGTTATTATGGAAGCGGCAGGCACTCCCGATTCCCTGCCCGAAACCAACGAGCTTTCAAATGTTGCATACGGCTTTTATTCGCATTTCCGCACAAGCTTTGAAACCGCTGCACTTTTAAGACAAGTAAAAAACTATAAAAACAACGGTATTCCGTGCATAGTTTGCAAAATAAGAGCGGAAGAAAACCTTTCCGAATCGCTCACCGCTCTGAATGACGGCGGGATTTCATGGCTCATCGGTGATTATAAAGGCTCAGGACTCAAATCCGCGTATATCTTCGGCGGCAGTGTTCCCGAAGCTGACCTTTCTCTCGACAGCTACGAAGAAATCGGGAACAAGTGGTCAAAACCGCTTGCAACAAAGAATTTCACCGAAAACAAAGAAATGACATCGATTCTCAAGGATGCATTTAAATACGGCAACATTCTTGTTCTCCCAGAAGGCAAAACCAAAAAGAACAAGCCGCAGATTAAAATTAAAATCGGCTCGAAACTGATTGTCGGCAAAGCATAAAGAAAACCGCCCGTCGGGCGGTTTTTTCTTTTATTTGACTCCGTATTGCTCTGCATATTTTAAAACAATACTTTTAAAATGCTCATATTTGAAATTATTTTTTATATCCGTCAAATCAATATAAGAGCCTGCTTTAAGATTCTGAATAATCGCTTCGGCAACAAAACATTCGAAAAAATATTCATCCGAAAAACTTTCCTCAATGTCGGTATTCATCCCTTTGTTGATGCCGTCAACGGCACTGCGGTAAATGAGATTATCCTTGCCTAAAAGTTTGCCACATTTTTCTATGCAAGCAATACCGTCTCTCATATCGGAAACTGTGATTTTCCCTCTATAATTAATCGTTTTCTCGCCTCCAGTAAGAATACTATCAACAGATGTTTCAAGAATATGGGCAAGGTCAACCAGCAAACCGATATCAGGCATTGTTTCTGCTCTCTCCCACTTGCTGACCGCCTGAAACGAAACATTCAATCTTTCACCAAGCTCAGCCTGCGTGAGCCCTTTTGCTTTTCTGAGTGCCGCAATCTGTGCACCGACTTTTTCAATATCAATCGGCATAACATCCCTCCTTGCATCGTTATCAAATATAATTATAATCACAGAGAAGATGATTTCAATAATCCGTAAGTTGAGATTTCAAAACAAAAATTCACCTAAAAAAGATTAAACCCCCTCGGAAATTCCGAAGGGGGTCTTTAAGCGTTTAATAAAGTCAGAGCTTATGCCTGCTCCTGCTTCTTTGCAAAGCATTCGCTGCAGTAAACGGGTCTGTCCTCACGGGGCTTAAAGGGAACCTTTGCAACTCCACCGCAGGAATCACATGTTGCCTCAAACCATTCACGCTCGCCACGGGCAGCATTCTTGCGTGCGTCACGGCATGTCTTGCAGCGCTGGGGCTCATTTACAAAGCCTTTTTCAGCATAGAATTCCTGTTCACCTGCTGTGAAGATGAATTCTTCGCCGCATTCCTTACAGATGAGAGTCTTGTCTTCGTACATTGTTGTTAACCTCGCTTGAAAAAATATTTTTTGACGCCCTTGGACGGAATCGCACCGCCACCTTTGAATATCAACGCTCTGCTTTAAGCTACGGGGGCATATTCATACTCCTTGCGGAGTATTATTTATTATGTCTTTTACGCATCTTACTTCGGATTCGCTGAAGAGCATTATCAACTGCCTTTTCACTTCTGCCAAGCTTCTGCGCAATCTGCGCATAGCTCTTGCCCTGAAGTCGCAGCTCGATAACTTTCTTCTCAAAATCGGAAAGCTCGCTGTTAAGGAACTCCGCAAGATGCTCGGTTTCAAACTTATCGGAAATGATATCGGCAGGGTCGGTAAGCACAACAGATTTATCGGAATCGCCTTTAAACGGCACAGCCTTTGAAAGCACGGCATTTTTGCTGTTGAGATTAAACCTGACAGCAGAAATGATTCTGTTGTTGATACAGGTTTCGGCGAATGCCTTGAACGGCACTCCCTTTGACGGGTCAAAGCTTTTGAGTGCATCAAGGAATCCAAGCATTCCTTCCTGCGCCAAATCCTCGTTTGAAATTCTTGAGATTGCGAATCCCGATGCCTTTGCTTTTGCAATCGGAGTGACTGCGGAAATAAGAAGCGCCATCGCTTCATCGTCACCGTTTGCGGCAAGAACCGCCAATTCTTCGTTGGACAGGTTTTTTTGGTGATTTGATTGCATCAAGATACCTCGCAAAACTCTATTAATAATTATAATAAGCCAATTTTTGAAATTTGTCAACAACTTTTTTAGCAGATTATGAATTTAAATTGGTGAATTGTCACTAAAATACACAAAATTTCAAAAAATTGTGTTTTTTTCTATTTTTCTTATTGAAAAAATTGATGTTTTTTCAATATATTCTTTCCGATGGCAGGATTTTATGCGTTATAAATCCATTTCAGAATAAAAAAATATTTTTCGGGAGCTGATAAAATGAATCCGAAAACAAAAAAATTATGGCAGCTTACAGCGCTTCTCGCGGTTGTTCTGATTCTTCTTATCCTTATTTCATCATTCTGTGCAAGAGCGGAAATGCTCGGAAGCAGAGGGGAACGGGTTGCCGCAATACAGAATGAACTGAAAAGACTCAATCTTTATCACGGAGATGAAAACGGTATTT
>JAZNFD010000088.1:0-7917 GCA_045588975.1 Acutalibacteraceae bacterium
TGTGTTACACTATGCTTTCAGAAGATATAGAGATAGTTATTTGAAATTTGAATGTATAAGAAACTCAAAAGAAGTAAAAACATACTGTTCATTTGAGGAACTTGAAAGTTTAAGCAAAACCTATGACGCCTTTGTGTGTGGTAGTGATCAGATATGGAATCCCACTCTTTATACACAAAACAACCCTGCATATTTTTTGCGTTTTGCAGGAGATAAAAAACGTATTGCGTATGCGCCCAGCATAGGACTTTCCGAATTGCCTGACGAGTATACGGAAACTTTTATATCATATGTAAATGATTTTGATTATGTTTCTGTCAGGGAAAAACAAGGTGCCAAAATAATAATGGATTTATGCAACAGAGAAGCAAAAGTTGTTCTTGATCCAACATTGTTGATCGGTCGTGATTTTTGGCTCTCTTTGCTGGAGTCTAAGTATAAAAAGCCCTTTAAGAAATATATATTTTGCTATGTTTTTTCAAACAAGCAAAAATATAATGATTATCTTAAGAAAATACAAAAAGAAACAAAGTTACCTATTATCTATATGGGGGTCAGCAATCTTTCGTACGATGGTTTGGATGCATTAAAAAAAGAAACGGTTGGTCCTTTAGAATTTCTTCAGCTTTTAAAAAATGCTGAATATGTTATTACGGATAGCTTTCACGGAACTGCGTTCTCTTTGATTTTTAATAAAGATTTTTATGTTTTTAAGAGGGAGCGTGTGGGAGAAGCTGTTAATATGTTTTCAAGGATTGAAAGTATCCTGTCTTCTGTAAAATTAGAAGAGCGTTTAGTTTCGATTGATGAACCATTTGAAATAAAAAAAAGCATCAACTATATGATGGTTAACAATAATTTAGAGCAACTTCGCAAGTCTAGTTTAGAGTATTTGCGAAATGCGTTAACGGATGATTGATATGATTATTACCGAACATAAAAATTGTACAGGTTGTGCTGCCTGTGCGGATATCTGCCCTAAAAAATGTATCACAATGAATTATGATGCTTTTGGTTTTTTATACCCGCAAATTGATGAATCAATATGTATTGATTGTAAAAAATGTCTTTCGGAATGTCCTTCAAACAATAATGTTCATAAAAATGATATACTTACAATTTATAAAGGTTATGCAAAAAATATTGAGTCGGAAGCAAATCAAAAAAGTACATCCGGAGCAATGTTCGGAGTTTTGGCACAGTGGGTAATTTCTTGCGATGGTTTTGTTGTAGGAGCAGCTTTTGATGACGATTTTCAGAATGTATCGCATATAATTTGCAAAACTGCGCATGAGATTGACAAATGCAGAGGTAGCAAGTATATACAAAGTAAAACACAAGGTATATACGAAAAAACTAAGGAATTACTTAACAGCAATAAACCTGTTCTGTTTTCAGGTACACCTTGTCAGATTGCCGCATTAAAATCATACTTACGAACGGTTCCCGATAATCTCATAACAGCGGATTTTGTTTGCCACGGAGTAGGGTCAACAACATTTTATCAGAAATACCTTAAAGCGGAAACTAAAGGCAAAAATATTTCTTTTGTTGGGTTTCGTGAAAAGTGCGGAAATTATCTTAATTCAAGATTCAGAATATTAGACACTTCATATCAACCAATTGTTGATTATAAATCTTATACACAGGGGTTTAGCAAGGCGTTTGCAAACAATTTAATTTCAAGAGAATCTTGCGGAACTTGCGGATACGCAACAAGTCGAAGGGCATCAGATATAACTCTTGCTGACAACATTCTGTTTGTTACGGAAAAAGAAAAGCAGTGGGGATCTTCGTTTGTTTTTATCAACACACATAATGGCTTAAAATTTTTCAACAATATAAAAGAAAATGTTGTTGTTGAAGAATTGAACAAGGATGTTGTTATACCAAAAATTTTGCACTTTAATGTTCCGTCTCATCCTCATAAGGACAGAGAAAAGCTTCTTGAGGTTTTTTCAAAAAAAGGGTATAAAGCAGCGGAAAAATATATACCGAAACCTAAACTCAAAAAACGTTTGCGCAGGAAGCTTGAAAAAATTAAAAGCGATTTAAAGAAATGTGTATTTGCCAAACTTAAATAATTTCTGTTTATTCTGTCAAACATCATTATAAAAGTCATAACTGCCAGTTAAGCCAGAGGCTTGATTAAGCCCTTAAGGGCATTATACGGACGAACCCCTTAAGGGGTGCTGAATGGTTTGCCAACTGCATTCCTTTTTCAGCTACCCCTCAAGGGGTTAATTTTATGCTTTCTTATTCTCGCTGCCCGTGAACGAGTCTACATACTCTGCCAGACTCATCTGGTCTGCTATGGTATTGAACTCTCCAACTCGTATGTTCTAAACTATTTGTGTCTTTTTTTTACGTTAAAGACCTCCTTGATGTTTTAGTTGTGTGGTCGGCAAACCACTTCTACTATATCAAGGAGCTTTTTTCTTGTCTACGTTTCCTCTCACTAAAAGCTTTTCTATTCCCACAGGCATAGCCAGGGGTTGACTTTGTTACAAACAAACCAAAGGCTTGTATGGTTGATACCATACAAGTCTTTTTTATGTACTAAGGTTTTATGATTAACATTAACAAATGTCAATCGTTAATCACTCAAATATTGTTGTGTAGTCAAAAGATTCAAGATAATCGAAATATTTATCGAGTTCTGCTTTCCAGACGGATTCTTCTTTTGAAAGCAAACCATAGTTGTCTTTTATACGAAGAAGAAGTTCTTTATTGATATGAGGACCATAATGAAACGAATCTACATAATTGTCAAGATCGCTGACCACATTCAGCATATCGGTGTCTGTCCAGAAATATATGCTGACATTGTCAAATTGTGACATAAATCTGAATGTTTTTTCATAATTCTCTTTGTATTCCGAAAAGAGACCTTCTTCAATTATATCATACCAAAACAACACACTGAAAGGTGAGCAAAAGAATATAAACTCTGTGTCGTCCATTTTTTCGAAATATTCTTTTAACAGATTGAGGTTGTCTTCTGTATAAAGACATTTCTGATTGTGTCCTTTTTCCTTATGTATATAAAAGTTTTTTATTGCTTTTTCTTTTCCGGGTTCGAGCTCCTCTTCGGGCCACATAAAAACTTTGTCATAATCTTGAATAGTATTATCAAGGTTGGTCTTAATTGTTTTGTATGTATAGTTTTTAGTTAATGTAAAATTAAACAAATATTCCACATCATTTAAATAATTATTATCATACAAATAAAACGGCAAGTGTGATTCGGATTTGGGTTCTTCACTTGGTATTGTGAAAATATAAGGGTCCAGGTCTATAAGAATTTTTTTCGGTTGCTCTGTTCTGTTTGACAAAAGCTCAAAAATATGAACCCAATCAATGACATATGTACCGTCGCCTGTAAGCTTAATGGTTTTTCCGCCCAACGCATCGTTTAAATCCGAAACAAGAAAATTTTCAGTAAGTGAATTTCCGACAAGAGCATTATCAAAATCAAAATTTTTGGCAATTCCCGGATCCTGATAAGTTTCGCTTGCTATATAGGGTTTCAATCCGAACCAGGGTTTATGATATTGAAACAGAGGGTCTATAACAACATTGATTGCACCCATAACCAATAACGCACACAGCAACAAAGAAAATGTTGCTGTTATTATTTTTTTACTGTTCATATTTCACCTCAGAAATTCCAATATAAGAAAGAAGATTCTCCGCCAAAAGACATAATGCACCAGAACAATAACCCTGCAGTTATTACGGGATGATACCATTTGATTTGATAATTTCTCATTTGGCAGCTTGCATTTTTGAAAAATACAGACAAAATAAATGCCGCAACAAAGAACAGTAACCATGAATAAGTTCTTATATAGTCGCCTATCAGAGGTATAAACTTACTCAAAAGATATATGCCGTCAATCTGCATAGATTTGAGATAATCGGGATTTAGTTCAATAAAGTTAAAACTAAGCAGTTCTTTGTAAAATTCAAAAGCCTGAGCTACCGAATCCGCTCTGAACATTGTCCAAGTGAGATTCAGGAATACGAAAGTTGCTGCCCACAATACTATTTTCAATACTTTTGAATTGTTTTGAGAAAACAACCCGGTTTTCTTATCAACAATTCTTGTGATAATTGATGCCAGACCGTGAAGAATTCCCCAAATAATAAACGTCCAGTTTGCACCGTGCCAAAGACCGCTGACACAGAACACAATGAAAATGTTAATATAAGTACGAACCGTTCCTTTTCTGTTACCGCCGAGAGGAACATAAACATAGCGGGTGAAGAATCTGGTAAGAGTTATGTGCCAACGTTTCCAGAAATCAACAATTCCGACGGCTTTGTATGGCGAATCGAAATTCTGTATAATCTCAATATTCATCATTTTGCCGATACCCATTGCCATATCGCTGTAACCGCTGAAATCAAAATATATCTGGAAGGTATATGCCAACATAACGAAAATGGCATTGGTTGTACCGAGATCTGATACATTTGCAAATGCGCTGTCAACAACAAGCCCGAATGTATCGGCAAGAATCACCTTTTTACCAAGTCCGAGCGCAAAACCGTATAAACCGCAGGCAAAGTTGTCAGCATTAAATTTTTTCTTTGATTCGTCGGCGAATTGAGGAACCATTTCATCGTGAGTTACAATGGGACCTGCAATAAGCTGAGGGAAATATGTTACGAAAAGAGCATAGTCAAAGAATGAATATTTGGGTACGTCTTTTTTGTAACTGTCGATAACATATGAAAGCTGCTGGAACGTGAAAAAACTGATGCCTAAAGGCAAAAGAAGGTTTAACATAGGAAGCGAAACCTTGAAAACAGAATTTATATTGGCAGCAAAGAAGTCGAAATATTTAAAAACAGCAAGACTGCCGAGGTTAGCGGCTAAAGCAATGCAAAAAACAGCTTTCCTTAAAATTACATTTGTTTTTTTTGACAATAATACGTTGCTGAATATGTAATTCAAAAGTATGGAAGAAATGATTATTAACAGATAACTCCAATTGAAATAACCGTAAAAATAAAGAGATGCCCCTGTTAAAAATATTTTTGAGGCTTTATATTGTTTGAAGTGGTTCAGTCCGAAATAGCCTAAAATAACTAACGGAAAGAATAAAAACACAAAAATATAAGAATTAAAAAGCATATTATTATCACCAATTATAATTTTTGCAGAGGGGCATAAATTTCAGATTATACAATCATCTTTCAAGGAAGGTAGTTTTGCTGAAAATCTGAACAACAGTTCTGTTGAACCCAAACAGATTCTTGAAAAATGAAATAAGTTTCTGTAAGAATCCTGATTTGACGGAAATTGTCTGCGAATCGGATATCTCGTTGCCGTCTTTATCTGTGATAATTGTTCCGGCGGCATTGACAAGTTTTGCGGTTACTTCAACACTTCCGCTTTCAAGAGAAATTTCAAACGTTTCGCCTTCAGCAGTTTTGACTTCGTTAACGTACCACCAAATCACAGAGGTTTTTGGTTTATTAAGTATTTCTGCGGTTAGCTTGAGAGTTTCACCGTAGTTAATTGTTTTTGTGACGGGATTGTTTCTGATTTTCAGTTCGGGAGTTTTGTTTACTGTTATCTCAACCGTATCGCAATATAAACCGTCATTGGTTGTTATTGTAAGGGTAGCCGTACATTCCGAAACAGCGGTTATAATATTGCCATTTATTGAAATACATTCGTTGGTTGACGAAAGAGTGAATCTTTTATCTGTTGCATCGGCAGGGGAGAATACGGGATTGATCTCCAAAGTTGCCTCTTCGAAGAGTGCGTATGAATCCTGCGAAAAACTGACTGATTCAACATATACTTTGTCTGAATTTGCGAGACTGCCAAGTTTGGGTACGCCCCATCCGTAGTATTCATCCCACCCCGTATCGCCGTAATCTTTGGAGCAGGATATAAGAGCATCACGAACCTGATTGTTATTGCAGGCGGGGTTATCAAGTCGGAACATCGCAGCAGCAGCCGCAACGAAAGCGGTTGACATTGATGTACCGTTTAAAGAAGATATTTCACCAAGGGCATTATATCCAGTTATGTTTTCGCCGGGTGCGGCAAGATCAACTTTGTCACCGAAACCTGAAAAGCTTTCAGAAAATGCGTAATCCGAATTAATAGAAGTGACGGTTATGGCAGAATCAATGTGTGCAGGGCAATAATCCGCAATATCGCTCTTGATATTGCCTGCACATACAACCACCGTAACATCCTTTTGTTCGGCATAATTGACGGCGTCTTCAAGTGAACGGCAGTTTTTCAGTTCAGCACCGAGGCAGAAGTTGATGACATCTGCTCCGTTATCAACGGCATAATATATTCCGTTAACCGCGTTGATCAGTGAACCCATTTCGGATTTGAGAACTCTAACGGGCATTATCTTTACAGGGAGATTTCGGGTGCAGTCAACGATGATGCTTGCAAGAAAAGTACCGTGGCTGTCAAGACTTTCATCTTGTATCGCATCGGAGTCATTATCATAAAAATCGTAGCCTGTAACAAGCCTGTCTTTGAGAAAATCAATATCCTGCGAGCCGCTGTCAATTACAGCAACGGTAACGGATTTATCAAACGTCAACGGTGCAAGGAACTTTGAATAAATATCAGCCTCAATTGCCTCAACACCCCACGACAAATATTCATCCGCTTCTTCAATGGCCTCTGTATAAACCGCACAGTCGCGCTCTGCGTAGATAATATCCGGATTGTTGTTAAGCTTTTCAAGGCAGTCAAGAAGCTCCTTCTCCGACGAGAATTGAAGAACAAACCTTCCGTCTTCGGAAAGAACGGTATCATCAGCTTCGTCAAAAATTGAAACATCGGGTTTCTTGCCGAATCTGCCTATAATTCTCAGCATAGACGAAGTATCGCCTTCGGCTTTTATAATTTCCGCTGTTTCTTTGGCAAATTCCGTATTGCTTACTTCGGTATGGATTTCGATATGTTCCGATGCAACTGCAATTCCGTCTGCAAAACAAGCAAAGAAGATCAGTAGAGAGAGTAACAGTGCGGAAATCTTTTTTAAATTTATCATTAATTTCACCTTTTTATTTTACATCGGCAGATATTCTTCGAAAATCAGTTTTTTGATTTCGTAAAGGTTAGGTACGAGGACTGCCATTCCTCTTATCATAGCATTTTTATAAGTCCCTTCTGCGGGAACGATATAGCTTTCTGTTTCGACGTTCTGAAACGATGATGCAAAAGTGAGTGCAAGAGTCATCATTTCGTCCAGCGTCATATCTGTTGCCATCAGCGGTAAAATTTCGCTGAAGAACATTGCAAGCTCGGCAAGAGTATATGTTTTTGCTTTTTCAAAAACAGCGCCCATAATTTTCCTCTGCCTTGCAGTTCTCTGAAAATCGCTGTCTATCTTGCGGATTCGTGCATATGTGAGAGCCTGCTCGCCGTTAAGAATGCAGATTCCTTTGGTTGCATTGCTGCCAACTATCTGTGCTTCTTCTTCGGTGAGCTCAATTTCAACACCGCCGACTGTATCGATTATCTTTTCGAACCCTTCAAAATCGGACTCAAGACATCCGTCAACAGTGATTCCGAAATTCAGTGCGAGAGTTTCTTTCAGAAGCTCAAATCCGCCGTAGGCATATGCGGCGTTAAGACGGTTATCCTCGTAACCCGGAATCTGAACATAGAGGTCACGAAGAAATGAAATCATTGAGAGCTTGTTGGTTTCGGGATTGAAGCTGCAGAGAATCATTGCATCGGAACGCTGCCTGCTCTCACCCTCACGCTTATCCTGACCGATGAGCAGAATATTGACAAGTCCGTCATTATTCACGGCTTCAAATTCATTGCCGTTCCACTCAATATCCTCGGGATTGAGAACATTATCAGTGGTTGAAATACTTTCGGTGGTCTGTGTTTCGTGAGTAGTGTTTTCATTATCA
>JAZNFD010000089.1:0-5662 GCA_045588975.1 Acutalibacteraceae bacterium
CGCAAGGCAACATTTGCCGACGTTGCGGGTGCAGACGAAGAAAAGGAAGAACTTGCGGAAATCGTTGAATTCCTTAAAAATCCCCCAAAGTTCGATATGCTCGGCGCAAGAATTCCCAAGGGCGTTTTGCTTGTCGGCCCTCCGGGTACCGGTAAAACTCTTCTTGCTAGAGCTGTTGCAGGCGAAGCAAACGTGCCGTTCTTCTCAATATCGGGTTCTGATTTTGTTGAGATGTATGTCGGTGTCGGTGCATCGAGAGTTCGTGATCTTTTTGATCAGGCAAAGAAAAATTCACCTTCAATCATCTTTATTGATGAAATTGATGCTGTCGGCCGTCACAGAGGCGCAGGTATGGGCGGCGGACACGATGAAAGGGAGCAGACTCTTAACCAGTTGCTCGTTGAAATGGACGGATTCGGTGCAAATGAAGGCGTTATCGTTATTGCAGCAACCAACCGACCCGATATTCTCGATCCCGCACTTCTCAGACCCGGCAGATTTGACCGTCAGGTAACCGTTAACTATCCCGATACAAAGGGCAGAGTTGAAATTCTTAAAGTTCACGCCAAGGGTAAACCCATCGGTCCCGACGTTGACCTTAACAGCATTGCTCACGCAACAATCGGATTTACAGGTGCGGACCTTGAAAATCTTCTTAATGAAGCTGCTCTTCTTGCCGCAAGACGCGATAAGAAAGCGATAACAATGGAAGAAATTGACGAAGCTGCACTCAAGGTTCAGGTCGGTTCCGAAAAGAAATCTCACAAAATGAATGAAAAAGCGAAGAAGCTTACCGCATATCATGAAGCAGGTCACGCAGTTTCAAGCTTTTATCTTGAGAATAAAGACCCCGTTCATCAGATTTCTATCATTCCCAGAGGTATGGCAGGCGGATATACTCTTTACAGACCTGTTGAGGATAAGAATTATACCTCAAAGAATGAGATGCTTGATAATCTTGTCAGCCTTCTCGGCGGACGTGTTGCAGAAGCACTTATTCTCGGTGACATTTCAACCGGTGCCTCAAATGATATTGAGCGTGCAACCGAGATAGCAAGAAACATGGTCACCAAATACGGTATGAGTGAAAAACTCGGACCTATTTCCTTCGGTGGCGAAAACCATCAGGTTTTCCTGGGAAAAGACTACAGCAATGTGCGTAATTATTCTGAAAACGTTGCATCACAGATTGATGAAGAAATTGAAAGTATTATCAGAAATGCATACGGCAGAACAGAAACGATTCTTACGGAGCATATGGATAAGCTTCATATCATCGCCCAGAAACTTTTCGAAAATGAAAAGATGACAGGCGAAGAATTTGCATCAATTATGAGCGAAACAAAAACTGTTGATTCTGAAGAAACAGACACAGAAGAAACATCAGAAGAATAAAAATTATCACCGCAGACATTCCTGTCTGCGGTGATGTTTTTATGACCTTTTTGTTATTTTGCCTATGAGCATACATAAAACAAAGAATGCGATGTTTGACGCAACGATTGTTGAGCCGACGGGTGTACCGTAAAGAATTGCGATGAATATTCCGATGACCGCACATATAACAGCGATAACAGCAGAGCTGATAATAACAGATAAAAAGCTTTTGAATATTCTCATTGCCGAAAGGGCGGGGAAGATGATCAAAGCAGAAATAAGAAGTGCGCCGACAAGATTCATTGCAAGAACAATAACTATGGCGGTTACAATTGCAATTATCGTATTATAAAATTTAGTATCAGTGCCCGTTGCAGAAGCGAAGTTCTCGTCAAAAGTAACAGTAAATATCTTGTGATAAAATATAATGAAAACAAGCAGTACAACAATTGTAAGCACAAGGCAAAGGATAACATCTGTTTTTGAAAGTGTCAGAATTGAAGTTGAGCCGAAAAGCGTTGTGCAAACATCACCGCTCACGTTAGATGATGCGGAGAATATGTTGAGAAGAAGATAACCCAGCGCGAGAGCACCGACGGATATCATTGCAATTGCTGCATCTCCTTTTATTTTTGCTTTGCCGTTTAATCCGAGAAGAATAACGGCGGCAACGATTGTTATCGGAAGAGCAACTGTCATAGGTGCGAGATTGCAGACTGTTGCAACGGCAATTGCACCGAATGCAACGTGTGAAAGACCGTCACCGATCATTGAGTATCTTTTAAGAACAAGGCTGACTCCGAGCAGCGCGGCGCAGAGAGCAATAAGAAAGCCTGCGATGAGTGCGTATCTTACAAACGGATAGCTGAAATATGAGATAAGTGATTCAATCATGTTCGTGCCCTCCGTCGCAGATAAAGCAGTGGCATCCGTCGCTGTTTTTATATTCTTCTTTTGTGCCGAAAAACAGTGGTTTGTTGCCGATATGAAGAATATGTGAAGCAAATTCTATGGCAGCGTGTATATCGTGTGAAACCATTATTACGGTTATTCCCTCTTGGTTGATGTCGGAAATAAGGCGGTATAAATTTTTGGTGACAACGGGGTCAAGTCCTGCAACGGGTTCATCGAGAACAAGAAGCTTCTTTGTTGCACATAATGCGCGTGCGAGCAAGACTCTTTGCTGTTGACCGCCCGAAAGTTCACGGTAACATTTTTTTGCAAGCTCGGTGATTCCGAGTTTTTCCATTATTTCGGTTGCTTGTTTTTTTTGAGCTTTTGAATAGAACGGATTCAGCCTGCTTGAATTAAGACAGCCTGACATAACAACTTCTTTAACCGATGCAGGAAAATCCTTCTGAACTTGTGTTTGCTGTGGCAGATAACCGATTTCATTTTGTTTCAGTCCGTCCGAAAAATCAATTTTACCTGACAGAACTTTCTTCTGACCGAGCAGTGTTCTCATCAGCGTGCTTTTTCCCGAACCGTTTTCACCGACTATGCAAAGGTAATCGCCCTTGCTGACTTGAAAATTAAGGTCAGTAACAATTGCTTTACCTTCATAGCCGAGTGAAACGTCTTTAACATTTATAAGAGCCATCAGTTGAGTGCCTCCTGTAATACTTCAAGATTGCTTTTCATAATATTAATGTAGCTTGTCCCGTTTTTTATATCGGACATTGAAACAGACTGGCATGAATCAAGAACTGCGATTTTTGATTCCGTTGATTCACAAACAGTTTTGGCAAGTGAGCCGTCAGAGCCTTCAATAGTAAGAACGTAAGGAAGATCAAGTTCTTTTGTTTTATCGATGAGAAAAGCCATTGTTTCAAAGCTTGCTTCGCTTTCTGAGGAACAACCCGCAAAAGCGGCAAAATAAGTCAGACCGTAATCCTCAGTAAGATAGCGGAACGGGAATCTGTCTGCAAAAAGAACGGTTTTTCTCGATGAAGCAGAAATCATTTTTTGGTATTCGGTATCAAGTGTGCAGAGTTCGGTAATATAATTTTTTGAATTAGTTATATATTTATCTGAATTTTCGGGGTCTGCTTCACAAATCTGTTCACAAAGAGATTCGGTTATTTTTACGGCATTCTTCAACGAAAGCCAGATATGTTCATCCTCGCCGCTGTGGTCGCCCGAGTGTGCGTCGAGATGCTCGTGAACGTGGTTTTCCTGCTGCATACCCGAAACATATTCTTCTTTTAATGTTTTAACAAGGTCCATTATTGCAATTGTTTTAAGATCAGGGTTGTTTGCTGAACGGATAACGCCTTCTGCCCAGTCATCCGAAGCACCGCCGACAAATATAAAAATATCAGCAGAACCGATTCTGATAATATCCTGAGCGGTCGGTTCATAGCTGTGAAGATCAGCACCGTCATCAAGTAAAAGAGTCAGACCGTCATCGCTTCCGATTATGTTTTTAGCAAAATCGTATTGGGGGAAAGCGGTGCATACAATGTTCAGCCCCTCGTGTTCATCAACATTTGTTCCGCATGAGCAGAGACTTAACATTATAATAGTGATTATAATAAAAAATGGAATTATTTTTTTCATTCTTTACTCCTTACACGTGTTGCACTTGCCGAGCAAAACCGTGTGACTGTCTATTTCGAAATTGGTTGAACTCCTGATGTCATTCTGAATTGTTGAAGTGATACCGCTGTCGAGGTGGTAAACCTTACCGCAACCCGTACATTTCATATGAAGATGTCCTTCGCATTTCTCTGTATTTGCATATTGATAAACAAAGCTTCTGCTTGTTCCTCTTACGGAGCGTCTGACAATTCCGTCCTCAGTCAGTTTTGTTATCAGCCTGTATGCAGTGCTTTGGCTGATGCTTGTTTCACCGATTGAACGGATTATTTCTTCAATTGTGAATGCTTTTTCGCAATTTTTCTGGAGAAAATCAATTAATATTTTTCTTTGTTGTGTATGATAAACTCTCATTGTCAAATTCACCTCAGATTTGAGAATAACTCTTGATTTATTATACACAATTGAGAATGAAAGTCAATAATAAAACACTTAATTGTTGACTTTATAATAGTTTTGGAGTAAAATTATTAACGAAATTTTACTAAACGGAGGATTCCAGAATGAAAAAACGTATTTTCTCCGCAGTTCTTGCGCTTGTTCTTGCTTTTGGCATTTGCTTCAGCGCCGGCGCAGAGTCTGCACAGTCACCCCTCAGATTTGACAGCAACGGTGAATTTAAAATCATGCACCTTACCGATTGCCAGGATGTATATCCTGCAAACGGAACAATGCTCAAGTTCATTGATGCAGCTCTTAAAGAGTATCAGCCCGATGTCGTCGTTCTCGGCGGTGATAATGTTGTTGCAGATCACGATGACAAAGAGGCAGCAATTGCTGAACTTGTCAAGGTTCTGGTTGATAATGAAACATACTTTACTCTTGTTTTCGGTAACCATGACCATCAGCAGGGTTTCACAGATGATGAGCAGCTTGTATGGTATCAGCAGTACGGCGGCAAATATTGCCTTGCATATGATGCAGACCCCGCTCTTACAGGCACGGCAACTCATGCTCTTCCCGTTCTTGCATCAGACAGCGATAAGACCGAGTTTATGCTTTATATGTTCGATTCAAACCAGTATGTTTCGGTCAATGACTTTGAAGATGAATATGACTGCGTTCACGAAGACCAGATTGAATGGTATAAGAACACAAGCAAAAACATCGAAGCTCAGGAAAGCAAAATGATTCCCGGTCTTGCATTCCAGCATATTATCGTAGGCGAAGCTTATGACGCTCTTTTCTATGAGTCAGCTGTTGATCTTGGTGAACTCACACCTAAATTTAACGGTAAGATTTATTCTTTCCTCCCCAGAACAAATAATTTTACAGGCTTCCTTCTTGAGTTCCCTTGCCCCGGTTATTATAACCACGGTCAGTTTGATGCAATGGTTGAACGCGGAGATATTCTCGGCATCTTCTCGGGTCACGATCACATCAACACATTTGAAACAGAGCTTGACGGTATCAGAATCATCAACACTGCAGGAGCAACCTTCAATTCCTACGGTAAGGAAATGACCAGAGGTATGCGTATGATTACCGTTAAGGAATCCGACACATGGAATTTTGAAACAGAATCGGTTACAATCAACGGTTTTGCACTTGATAATGCTGATTTTGCTGAAGAAGCAGGCATCGTAAGTTTATTTGCAATTGTTACCGAAGCTCTCGCAAAGGTAATGCTTGCTCTCGGTGAATTCACCGGCCTTTTTGCAAGCGCCCTTGATTTAATAATGCTTTA
>JAZNFD010000090.1:0-4577 GCA_045588975.1 Acutalibacteraceae bacterium
CGAGAGAATCTGTAAGCCGAGTTCTGTCATTTAAGGCAATCATCTGCCTACCCCTTACGTTGCCGCAAGGCTTTAGCCACCCTTCGGAGTATCGTCGAGCAGACGCCGGAGCAAAGCTCCTCCCCCGGTCGGTGTTGCTTCGGATAGGGTTTGCAGGGCCGTACGGTTCCCCGTACGCCGGTGAGCTCTTACCTCGCCTTTCCACCCTTACCCGCAAAGCGGGCGGTATATCTCTGTTGCACTTTCCCTAAGGTCACCCTCGGCGGCCGTTAGCCGTTATCCTGCTCTGTGAAGCTCGGACTTTCCTCACGCAGCAAAAGCTGCCCGCGACTGCCCGACTCACTCAGCACACGCTCCGTATTATTTTAAATCACTATCCCGAAAAAGTCAACAAAATAAGTAAGATTATAAAATTGTTTACATTTTTAGTATTGTATAGGTCGGCTTTTTGCGTTAGAATGTTAAAAAACAATCCGAAAGGTGATTCCATGGAAGATATATATATTTCAAAACGCAGAAAAACCGCAGATGATTATGAATTCTCTGTTCCCGAAATGCCTCCCGAGCCGCCTGAGATTCAGAACCCTCCCCCGAAAAAGAAACGCAAAAAACGAGGCTTTCTCAAAACCGTTGCTTTGATTCTCGTTTTTGTGCTGCTTTTTTCATCGGCGTTTATTTTTATGTTTGCCGCTGTGTCGGGATACACAAGAGACGACCTCAGTCGCAACGAATACGTCAATTCATATGAATTGAAAAGCAGTCCGTTGGTTTCGAACATACTTCTTATGGGTGTTGACGGCAACGCAGATTCGGCATCCCGCTCCGATTCGATGATTCTCGTGTCACTCGACTATAAGCATATGAAAATCAAGCTTACTTCTTTTCTGCGTGACAGCTGGGTAGAAATCCCCTCAAAAGGAAAAAAATCCAAGCTTAATGCCGCCTGCACCTACGGCGGACCCCAGCTTGTCATTGACACGATCGAATATAACTTCGGCGTTGATATTGACCACTATGTTATGGTCGATTTCGAGATGTTCACAAATATAATCGATTCGCTCGGTGGAATCGACGTTGAAGTGACAAAAAAAGAAGCACAATTCATTAACAGAACAACCCGCCACACCGTAGACTACGGCGAATGCGTTCACCTTAACGGTGCGGAGGCTCTTGTTTACTGCAGAATACGCAAGCTTGATTCGGACTATATGAGAACTTACCGCCAGAGAAAGGTTATTTCCGCACTCATCGGACAAGCCAGATCCGCGGGCATCGGAAAAATTATTTCCACAATGCGTGAAGTTTTCCCGATGATCAAAACGGATATGTCCGCCGCAGAGATAACCGCACTTGCATACAAAGGCGGGATCAGCGTTCTGGCTTTTGATATCGAGCAAAACCGAGTTCCGACAGATGATCATATGTATCCCGACACAATCAACGGTCAGTGGGTTGAGGTTGTTGATATCGATGCAACAAGAGATTATCTTCGCGAGTATATCTACACCAACAATATAGTTATTGAGGAAGACGAATAATGAATATCATATTCAGAAAATTCACAGAAAAAGACAGCGACCTTTTCTTTTCAATGGTCAAAAAATTCTACGCACCGCCCGCCGTGCTTCATTTCCCGTCAGACGAAGTGATGATGTCCTCCTTTTATGCAGCTCTCAAAATCCCCGAGCTTGTTAAAGGATATATGTTTGAATGCGACGGCTCCCCTGCCGGCTATGCAATCGTATCAATGAAATTTGAAACAGAAGTCGGCGGCATGGCGGCTTGGATTGAAGAGCTTTTCGTTGAAGAGGAATTCAGAAACAATGGAATCGGACGAAACTTCTTCAGCTTCCTTGCAGAAGAAGAGAAAGGCAATATAAAAAGAATACGCCTCGAAGTCGGAGATGACAACGACGGCGCAAAAAAGCTTTATAAAAATCTCGGCTTTGAGTTCCTTGATTATAAACAGATGGTTATCGACAAAGATTTTTAGATAAAAATGAAATAACCCTTGACCGGTGTTTCTTTACACAACCTGTCAAGGGTTATTTCACTGAATTCTTGTTATCTAACATCTTTGGTTAACCTCTCTTTCTTGATATAGTCCGGAACAATCTTTTTTCATTCATTAGCTTTTCGGCATTTAATTTTTTGGTTACCGTAGCTTTCTGAACTTTTTGATTAATTCCGTGGTGAAGACTTTCAACTTGTTTTTTATTTCTTCTTTCAAGCTTTCAGGTCTTCAGGTTTTTACCTGTTCATCGGTATCACCCTTTCCTTGACTATAATATAGCATATATTTTTGGCCTTTTCAAGACGGAATATTGTACAAACTTATCGCTTTTGCTTTATGCACAAGGGAGATTTTTAGTAATACTGCACATATTTTCCCCAAAACATCTTGACTTTCGGATGTTTTTTATGCTATTATTTATTTGTTGGGCGGTCAAAAACCGCCTTGTTTTATTAATATTCCGATTTATGAACACCAGTCGGCAAGAGATAATTTTTTAATCTTCAATAACGGATAACTTTTCATTGACAAATTATAAATAATGTAATATAATAGCATTCGCAATTTGCATCATAATCAAATATTTCGGGGTGTAGTGGCTACGGCATTGCCGCTGCCTGTGGCAGATGAAGGCAATGACGGAGCAGGATGAAACACAGAGCAATGCGAAGCGCTCCAAGCGAGCAGTGCAACAATGTTTCTGACCGATAGTTGGTAGCTCAAAGCGGTCACCTTCTCCCCTGCAACGTGACATATCAATTCAAAAATCAAATATTTCGGGGTGTAGCGCAGTTGGTAGCGCGCTTGGTTCGGGACCAAGTGGCCGTGGGTTCAAATCCCGCCACTCCGACCATATTGAGTATTCATAAGGGATTTACCTATGAATACTCAATTTTTTTGCTTTAAAAAGAGTTTTTATGTGGTCGCAGACTGTTTGGGTCTGCGTCCTTTTCTGTTTTGTTATGCCGTTATGCTTTCCGGTAATGCTCTCGGTATATAACTGACCTGCACTCCCTGCCGTGTGTCGCTTTTGTAAAAGTCTTCTTCCTTGGTCGGCAGTTCAATATACCCAACAAATCTGTAATGGATTACAACCCGCTGTGTTTTGTTCTTGCCTTTTCCTTGTGTCTCGTAAACATCAATGTGGTCAATGAGCTCTCTCACAAGTGGAGCTGTTAAGCTTTCCATTTCAATCACTTTTCTCACGGCTTTTAGGAACATATCTCTGCTCTGCTGAACAGTGTTCATTGTTGCGAGCTTGGTTCTGTAATCCGCTATCTTGGATTTGAGTGCAACACGTTCTGTTTCATACTTGTGAGCCATGTGCATAAACCATTCATCAGTTACTTTTCCTACTGCATTATCCTCATACAGCTTTTCGTAAAGTATGTTTACAGATTGCTGACGGGAGATTGCGTTTTGCAGTTCACTCTCAATAAATCTCTGCTGTTCGTGAAAATCCTTGTTGGTTTTCTTTTCAAGTATATCCGCAAGTATTTCTTCATCATTTTTGAGATAGCTTGCAAGATGTTTGAGTTCAAGGATTACTATGGCTTCAATAGCATCTGCACGGATATAGTGACGTGTAGTACAATCTCCACGGGTATCTTTGGTGTAGTTACCACAACTGAAATAATGAATGTCTTTGTTGATGGTGTTGGTGTGATAACGCATATTGTGACCGCAATCAGCACAGCGAAGCAATCCGCTGAACAAGTGCTTTTCAGCATTCTGTTTCTTCGGTGAACGCCGTTTTGTTTTCTTTATGAGTGTTTGAACAAGCTCAAAGGTTTCACGGTCAATTATCGGCTCATGAACATTCTTAAATACCTTCCAATTTTCTTCGGAATTGGGTATTCTCGTCTTGTTTTTGAAAGATTTTGAGAATGTTCTGAAATTGATGACATCACCGCAGTATTCCTGCTGTGAAAGTATCTTTGCTATTGTTGTCTTACACCATTTGTACGGGTCTTCCTGAGATTTCTTTCCGCCTCGGTTTAAACCCTTGCTTCGCCAATATGCCATAGGTACAAGCACCTTGTTTTCCTGAAGCAATCGGGCAATGGTCTCGTTGCCTTTACCTTCAAGGCACATGTGGAATATATCTCTCACAACCTCTGCAGCTTCGTGTTCAATTACCCACTTCTTGGGGTTGATTGCATCTTTAACATATCCGTAAGGCGGTTGTGCAAGCGGCTCACCCATATTGCCACGGATTCTTTTTGCAGACCGTACCTTTTTTGAGATATCTCTTGCATACATCTCGTTCATAACATTCTTGAACGGGATGATTTCATTTTCACCGTCAGCACTGTCAACCAAGTCTGTTATAGCGATAAAGCGGATGTTGTTTTCGGGAAAGTATGATTCGGTGTATAATCCTACCTCGACATAATTTCTGCCGAATCGGGACATATCCTTTACGATAATGGTTGAGATATATCCAGCTTCAACATCTTCCATCATTCTTTTGAAATCAGGTCGATTAAAGTTTGTACCGGTAAACCCGTCATCAACATAAAATCTGGTGTTCTCAAAACCTTTCTCTTGAGCATATCTCGAT
>JAZNFD010000091.1:0-1698 GCA_045588975.1 Acutalibacteraceae bacterium
CGGGGTAAAACCTCAATTTATATTTCACACAGACTTTCATCAACCCGTTTTTGTGACAGTATTGTGCTTATTGACAATACTGTTATTGCCGAAACAGGCACTCATGAGGAGTTGATGAAAAAAGACGGCAAATATGCTGAAATGTTCCGTGTGCAGAGCAAATATTACAAAAAGGAGGTGCAGGCAGATGAAGTCTTCGGAAAAAAGCAGAACATTGAATCAGGAAATTAACCTGATTATCCGTGGATTAAAACTGTTTTCAACTTTTACACCTCATTTTATTTCGTATTCAATAGGTTACAGCTTTTTCGAAAGCCTGAGTTGGTTCTTAAATATTTTTCTTGCTGCAGAATTGGTGGATGAAGTCACAGGTGAACGCAGTCTTCAGCGATTGATTATTCTTCTCTGTCTTCTTGCTTTTTCGCAGGTTGTGTTAATGGTTCTCTGTAAGTTTTGCTATAATAAAGCGAGAGTTGGAGATTTGATTTCAAAACAATGGACGGAGGTCTATCTTAATAACAAATCTTTTTCAATGGATTATAAGAATATGGAGGATCCGAAAATCCGTCTTGAACGGCAGTCTATTACAAAAAATGCCGATGTCGGCGGACTGAATATTCTGGTCAATACTTTTATAGAACTGTTTTACGATATATTTCAGATTGTAGGCGGATTAATACTTCTTTCCGATTTTCTTGTTAAGCGTTCACCAAAAATATTAACGGGCATTTCTGCTTTTGCTGATTCATCTCTCTGTGCAGTATGCTTTTTCATTTTGATGGTTGCGGCGGCTGTCGGTTCTTATTTCATAAGCGAAAAATACGGCAAAAAAATCTACACGGTTCAAAGAAGAATACCGGTAGTTGAAAGAATGATGAGATATTACACGGATGATTATCTCGATGACAGCAAATCCTGCAAAGATGTTCACATTTTTAATCAGAAAAATCTGATACTTAAAAGTTTTGAGAATGCCTTTGTGAATTGGCGTGAACTCAACAAACAGACTGCTGAAATCGGCTTAAAAAAGGGCGCAACTAACAGAATAATTACCGGTTCCCTTGTTACAATAATATATCTTTTTGATGCTTTCAAAGCATACGTGGGTGCATTCGGATTAGGCGGGTTTATTAAGTACGTTGAGCCTCTTGAAAGTCTGATGTACTGTGTAACACACTTTGCCGAAAGCACAGCTTCACTCAAAAGTAATAATCTTTATCTTGAAAAGGTTTTTGAGTATATTGACATTCCCACCGATATGCATTACGGTACTATTCCCACCGAAAAACGAATGGATAATAAATATGACATTGAATTTCACAATGTCAGCTTCAAATATCCGGGTACCGATAAATATGCGATTAAAAACCTCAACCTTAAATTCAAGGTCGGTGATAGAATTGCGGTTGTTGGCATGAACGGAAGCGGTAAAACAACAATGATAAAACTGCTCTGTCGTCTATACGACCCCACAGAAGGATACATTACACTCAACGGCATAGATATTCAGAAATACGATTATGAAGATTATCTGAAACTGTTCTCTGTAGTATTTCAAGATTTCAAGCTGTTCTCATTCTCTGTTGGCGAAAATGTTGCTGCAAGCGTTGATTATGACGAAGAAAAAGTATGGTCATCGCTTGAAAAAGCAGGTATGCTCGAACGGGTAAAAGCTATGCCGAAAGGACTCAAAACTCC
>JAZNFD010000092.1:0-8431 GCA_045588975.1 Acutalibacteraceae bacterium
CTCTGTAAGCGCACCGTCGGATTCCTTGCCCAAGCCTGTTTTTACAACCTCTTCGGTATAAAGATATTCATTATCGGGATATCTTGCAACGGTTTGTCTTATGTCATCAACGAAAAGCTCGCAATAAAGAGGACCTGTATAATCGCCGTCATAGTTATCTGCCGTATGGTAAGAGCCGATTGCATAAATCTTACCCCAATCATCGCTTGTGAGAGAATACGGCTCTTTTGTCAGGTCAACAACCGTAACATTTTCCCGAGCATCGGCAGAAAGTCTTTCTGCAATTTCGGGATAACTTTTTACATTTTTAAAATCAGCAGTATCAAGTGTTATACCGCCGTTGATAACAACCTCACCGTTATATGAACGGTATGTAACGGGACATTCCTCTGTGCCTGAATCCGCTTCAGTAAAATTAAGGGAAGACACACGGTATTCGCCCGCTTCAATGCAGACGGTTATTCCTTTTTTGTCCGTTTTATCTGTATTTCTTACAGCTTCAACCGCTTTTTCAATTGTCAGAAACGGTGAATCTTTTGTACCGCTGTTGTTGTCATTGCCGGTTGTGCTTACATAAAAATCGCCGATAATCATTTTATCATCATTCTTTTCTTTTGATACTGTTGATATAGCAGGCACAGGAGCAGTGTAATCTTCATAAAGCAAAACATAAATATGCGATTTGATATATGAATGACTTCCGAAGAGAAAACCGATAACAATAAGTACAGAGAGAACAACTTTTAAAGCTTTGTTGCTATATATTCTGAACACACAAAGCAAAGCCATGACAGAGGTAATAATGAACGTGAGATACACGGGAATAACCATTGCCGCCAGCTCAAGCTCACCGCTGCCGATTGCTGTATTTATCAAAAACATAAGTCCCATAAGGACAAGCGCAAAGCCCAAAGCCATCAAAATTGCATTCAATGCTTTTTTCTTTTTTTCTGATTTTTTGCTCAGCGGTATCGAAAGCAATGCACCGCCAAGGCAGACAACAAAGCCGAGAATAAACTGAAGCGGTGTATATTCAAAGCAGAGATACTGCATATGGAAATAATACAATCCGACGATCGCAAAAGCTATGCCCAAAACAAGACAAATTGTTCCGGATATTTTTGCTTTCAAGGTTTTTTTCATAAAAAATAAATCCTCCTGAATTCTGATTCGCTGAAATAATTATAGCACAATGTAACCCTTCGTTTCAATCTCAAGCGACCAAATACTTCCTATGTTTTTGTGCTATGCAGTTATATTTGTTGTGCGATAAATTCTTATTTACAGTTTATTCTCTGCAAATTTTTTGATCTTAAAAGCAATCCGTAACAGGCTCTTTTGAAAGCTCAACCTTTAAAGTGCCGCCGGATGTAATTTCAAAATACGACAAATACGGTCTGTTTATCAAATTTCCGTTAAACTCAACCTTTTTGATATAAGGGTATTCAAGAGGGTCTTTGTCACAAACTACGGTAAATGTATCGGCATTTATACAGGAATGATAATTTTTATTTAATTTAACAGTCGCCTTCTTAAACAAGGGAGTATTAAAATAATAATTCTGTTGACCGATGCAAACCTGAGCAAGCCCTAAGCTTGACAGAACATACCACGCAGAAAGCTGACCTACATCTTCATTGCCGCAGAAACCGTATGCACCTGTTCTGTATGCTTCTTTCTGAACTTTACGAGTCCAGTACTGTGTACGGTGAGAGAGACCCAAAATATTAAAATAATGGGTAATGTTATGGCAAGGCTCATTTGAATGGTTGTAATCTTCATTCCAGAGTTTAGAAAAATCGGCATTTTCAAAAAATCTTTCCAAAAGCTCAATCGTTCTTTCTTCGCCAAAGAGCTTGCTTAAACCGATAACATCGTAAGGTACAAACCACGACTGTTGAAAAATGTTGCTCTCAACACATCCGTCGTCATCATATTCATTTTCTTCTTTTACAAATTTACCACTCTTTTTTCGCGGTGCTAAAAATCCAAGCTTTTCATCGTAGTTTTCGATATATCTTTTTGCACGATCAAAAAAGAATTCTTCGTTTTCTTTGTCGCCTTTTTCTTTTGAGAAAAGATACATTGTGTAATCAGCAAGTAAAAATTCTAAAGTATCACTCAGTTTTTCGGGAACAAAAGCATTTTTCAGATACTGTTCGCAATCGGGTCTTACGGAATGAAACGGCTTACCGAATAATTCTTTTTCACATTTGCTTGAAGCAAGACATATTTTGTATGCTTTTTCCGTATCATAATTCCTGATATTTTTGAGGTATGCATCGGCAACAACAAGAAGTCCGGGGTCTCCGACCATAGAGTGCGTGTCAATGCCCAGAAGCTCCCATTGCGGAAATGATGTATTTTTAGTCTCCGCTATTTTTAAAAGTGAATTGACCTCATCATTAACAATATCAGGACGGATAATTGCCAGAAGAGGAAATTCGCTTCTGTAAACATCCCAGCCGCTGAATACCGTGCGGTGAATGTAACTGTCATCTTTCATCGTTTTTCCGTCCAAAGAAAAGCTGCCGTCAATATCAGCAGAAACTCTCGGGTCTAAAAGTGTATGATAAAGGCAGGTGTAAAAAAGCTTTAAATCCGTTTCGTTACTGCCTTCAACATCTGCAATGCTGAATGCTTGTTCCCATAAAAATTGAGCATTTTTTCTTTGGGCATCAAAATCAAAGTCAGGAATTTCATCCTTTAAATTCATTCTTGCACCGTCAAGACTTGTGTAAGAAATACCGCATTTTATTTCAAGCGACTCCGTGAGATTTTCGCCGAATTCCAAAAGCAGTCCGACATCTTCGTGGCAAAATTCTTTTATATGTTCACTCTGCATTTCTTCGTTTGAAAAGAATTGCATTTTTGCAGGTGTTTCGGAAAACTCGCAGGTAAAATACAAATCGTAAGAAATTCCCGCATGACCGTGGCCGAAACCTCCGCCCTTCGGTGTGCATATGATTTTTCCTTCAACAGTATTTTCGTTAATTATTTTGATTTCTTCAAAATCTGCTTTGCCACCGATTCTGCGGGAAAAATTCATTATAATTTTTGCGTTTTCGTTTTGCGGATAAGTAAATCTTAATATACCGCTGTGAACATTCGCTGTTGCTTCCGCTAAAATATTGTAACGGTCTAATTTTACGGAGTAATAGCCTGCTTCTGTTTTTTCGCTGTCGTGAGAAAATTCTGATTTCCAGCCTTTTTTACCCTTTTTAAATTCAACGTGACTGTTACTGCCGCTTCTTAAATCAGTTTCGCCCGTAACAGGCATAATCTGGATATTTCCCAAATCACCGTACCAGCCTATACCGCTCATATGGTTGAAGCTGAAACCTTCTATTGTGTTATCGCAATAGTTGTAGCCGTTACCGTTGTCACCGCCCGTTACCGTATCCGGTGAAAGCTGCACCATACCGCCGGGAACAGCGGCTCCGGGATATGTTTTACCGCCGCCGTGATAACTTTCTGCCTGACCGTCCGCAACGGTACCGATCATTGTATCAACATATTTTACCTTACTCATAAAATCACCTGTCAAAATTCTTTTATAACTTATTTATATACAGTTGCTGAGTTCTGTTGTTTCTCCTGCTGAAAGTTCTGTTTTCAGGAAGTTGTCCTCAATAATATAGGGCTTATTTGCTTTGAGGTTTTTCGTTTTATCATTTAATTTAATTCTTAATGTGCAATCGTTTTCTGCAGTTACCGCTGCATTTTTAAGAACTGAATTCTCCCAAGAAATATCAAATGTCAGATTTCCTCTTGCCCTGATACCCTTGACCGAACCCTTGTTCCATTCATTCGGCAAAGCAGGTAAAAGCTCTGAAACTCTGTTGCCGGGAGAGCCGAGGTGGCTTTGAAGAAGCATTTCCGTAACAGCCGCAACACCGCCGAAATTACCGTCAATCTGGAACGGAGGATGAATGTCAAAAAGGTTGTTGGCAGTACATTTTTCGAGTAAATATTTAAGGTGTCTGTACGCATTTTCACCGTCTTTAAGTCGGGTGTAAAAGCAAATTGTCCATGCTCTTGACCAACCTGTTGAACCGCCGCCGTTTTCAATACGGCGTGCAATGGTTCTTTTTGCCGCCTCATATATTTCGGGGTTGCTTTCGTTAATCTGGTCACCGGGGAAAAGTCCGAAAAGGTGAGAAATGTGGCGGTGTCCCGGATCGGTTTCCTCATAGTCCCGAATCCATTCGCGTATTGTTCCGTAACGTTCGCTGATTTCCATGGGTGGAAGTTTTTCCAGAACTTCAAAAAGAGTTTTGGAAAATTCTTCATCTTTGTTAAGAACCTTGCAAGCGTGACAGGTACGGGTGAAGAGAGCATAAATAATCTGGAAATCTATTGTTGCACCCTCGGTAAACATACTCTCCTTCTTTTCACCGTTAGTGTCAATATAATAAAATTCGTTTTCGGGAGAGTTCGAGGGAGAAGTGATAAGCTGCCCTTTATCGTTCTCTGTTAGATAATCCTGAATAAACTCGCAGGCTCCTTTTAAAATCGGATAAATCTCTTCGAGATATTCTGTACTGTTTGTATATTCATAATGCTCCCAGAGATTAAGGCAAAGCCAGGGTCCTGCCATCGGGAAGAATCCGCAGTCAACGCTGTCGTGAACACCCGTTCTTCCGAATGCATCGGTAGTGTGATTAATAACCCAACCTCTTGCGCCGAAAAGTTCCTTTGCGGTTTCAGAGCCGAAAGAGCTGACCATTTTCATAAAATGGATGAAAGGTGCAGAAGTTTCGGAAAGATTTGCACTTTCGCTTGGCCAGTAATTCATCTGAAGATTTATGTTGGTATGGAAATCGCTTCCCCAGGGGGGATTGAAGTCGTGGCACCAGATGCCTTGAAGGTTAGCGGGAAGCCTCGCATTTTTGCCCGAGCTTTCAATTAAAAGATATCTGCCGAAATTATAGTAAAGGGCAAATAAATCGGGATCATATTCGTCCCATTTAAGTTCTTTAAGCCTTTGATTTGTGGTTAATTTACTTATTTCAGTTGATTCTAATTCGAGCTGAACATTGCCGAACCATTTTTGATGGGTTGAAATGTGTGTTTCTTTAACCTTTTCGTAATCCGCGTTTGTAAGGCTTTCGATTGTTTTATTTAACTTACTTTTGAAATCGACGGTTTCGTCAATATCGTATTTGTTAACATTGTAATTTGTTTCGAAAGCGGCATAAACAACAGCATATGTTGCATCGGTTACGGTTATTGTACTGTGGTCGGCAGTCAATTCACCGTCTGTTTTGATGCAAAGTTTCGCGCCGAATGACATACCCTCGCCGCCCTCACCATAGTAGTGGTGGGTGTTGTATGTAATTCTGCCGTTCATAATAATTGTGTCGGGATTTACGCAGGAGCTGTAGGCATCCTGCTTTCTTTTAATGCTCACGTTGCAGGAAAAAGGTTTTCCGTCGGTTTCAACCTTATAAACAAACCCGTCAGAATCCTCGCTGATAAAGCATTCACTTTTAAAGTTTGTTTTGCTCTTTGTCCAGAAAATACGGGCAACGGCTTCACTCAATTCCAATTCCTTGCGGTAATTTGTGTAGGGAGATTTGTCAAGAAAATCAATAAAAATCTCCCCAAAGCTTTCATAGGAACGGACAACGGGCGGGTCAGATAAAAAAGTTTCGCGGGCAAGCTGAGCCGCTTCTTTAAGCTTTTCTTCGCTGACAAGGCGACGAATTTCCTTGTGGGCTTCGGGCGAAGCGTGGTATTTCTCCCGGATCTGCCTGCCGCACCAGAGGGATTCTTCATTTATTTCAATCTGTTCACAATGTGGGTTGCCGTATTGCATGGCACCGATTCTGCCGTTGCCCAAAGGTAACGCCCACATCCAATCGTTTACAAATTCATCATACCAGAGTTTTGTTGACATATTTTTCACAACCTAAAAATATTTTTGATATATTATACCATTTGAATAAAAGTGTTTCAATATCATTGTAACGAATTATATATTTTTGTTTCATTCAATAACTCCTTATTTTAATAGAAAAAGTGCAACAGAATTTTATATCCCATTGCACCTAAATAGTTTTATTATTCAGTTAAAAAAAATTGAAGTTCGCCTGCTGAATAAACGCTCAAAGAACTGCCGGCACTGCGTGCAGAGGTCTTGAAAAAAAGATAAAATACGCTGTCCGAATGCAGTGAGCGAGTCACCCAGATCTTTTATAAAACACTCAAACTCGGTGAGTCTGTTGCTCTCGTCATAACCGTTTTTATCTTTATAGACACGGACATAATCAATCAGCCATTCTATGGGATAGTTATTTTCGGGTTCATCCCAACCGCTGAAATCAGAATTTATATACATAGACAAAATCATACACATTCTGTATTGCGGCGATTCCCTCGTCTGCGCCACTTCTTTTCCGTCAACATAAAATGTTATTCCTTCGGGTCTCCAGTCCATGGCATAGGTGTGAAATTCGTTAATATAATCCGTCGGGTCACCATCCAATTCAACCTTGCTTGCCCATTCGTCAAGATCGGGATCATCCCAAGCATGGACCTTCGGCTCAAACACTCCGGGAGATTTAAAAAAGGTTTCCAATACATCTATTTCGCCATTCTGAACAGAACCTGTTCCGTCAGAAGCAGCATCATCCTGAGTGCCTATAAGCCACCACGACGCATAGCCGCCACCACCCGTGTTTGGCATTTTCATCCGTATTTCAAAATAGCCATACTGTGTTGCGTATCCTTCATAAGGCTCAACTTGCATCTGCTGAGCACCGCCGGGATGCAGATTATTCTTTTCCAATGTCTGAATACCGTTGGCTATCCATAGAAGATTATCGGGATCTGCCGAACCGGGCTGACCGCCGAAATAATCGGGAGAATCTTTTGTGATATACAGATTAAGATAACCGTTCTCGACTTTATACCTTGCAGTGGACCCTGCTGTGTTGGCAGTACAGTGAGGCAGATATTGTGGTAACCAATACTCCGTATTTAAATTGCCGTCATTAAATTCGGTGCTGAAATCAAGCACATAGCCATCCTTTTCGGGAATACTTTCTTCTGCATATGCTCCTGACGGCAAGCCGATCAGCATAGTTAAAGCAAGCAACAAAGCCATACATTTTCTGTACATAGCTTGTAATCCTTTCGCACAAATTCCAATTTATCGAGTTGATTATAACATATTCTTCAAGTTTGTTCCATAAAATTTTTTCACAGCATAATTTGATTATTTTTTTATTCCGTGTTATTCTTAATGAAAGAATTTTTTGAAAGGATGTGATGCAGATGAATCACTCCGCAAAATTCTATGCGGAAATCGAAAAAGTTTTTCCGGATTACAAGCGATGCAATGCTTGGCTGAAACAAAACGGAAATAAATATATGAGCCGAATCCCGAAATAAATCAACGGGTTCCGGCTCTTTTTTGTATGCAATATTAACCTGGCAAGCAGGGCATATCTGCATATTGTAATCTGTCGGGTGATAAGGCTAAGCAGAATTACAGCTGTGAAAGCCTGCTGATGGATGAGTTAAAATTATTATTTCTTTTTGAAAACAGATTTAACGTTACTGACCAGCTTGTATGCAGGACCTTCAAGTTCTTTTTCTGCATCTTTCAGATGTTTTCGGATATCAATACTCTGCGGACAATGCTTTTCACATTTACCGCATCCGATACACTTTGATGCCGGTGCATATTGCTGTGTGGTTGTGTTTTTAAGATATTCTCTGAATCCTGCAAATCTGTTATCCGTAAAGCAACGGTTATATGCAGAAAAAATTCCGCTGATATTTATATTCTGAGGGCATGGCATACAGTAACCGCAACCGGTGCAGGGCACTTTCATTTTTGCGTTAATAGCTCTGACAACCTGCTTGAGCATTTCTTCGTCATTGGCAGTAAGTTCACCTGTTTCGGTTTCGGATGCGGTTTTAATATTATCCTCAACCATTTCATCGGAATTCATACCCGAAAGCACAACTGCAACCTCAGACTGATTCCAAAGCCAACGGAATGCCCACTGTGCGGGAGTATGCTGAACGGGATATTCATCAAAAATTCGTTTTGCATCTGCAGGAAGATTGTTTACAAGTCTGCCGCCGCGCAGAGGCTCCATAATCATAACGGGTATACCTTTTCTGTGGGCATGAGTCAATCCTTTGCGGCCTGCCTGTGTATGTTCATCCATATAGTTATACTGAATAAGACACATATCCCAGTCATATGCATCTATAATTTTGCAGAACATATCTGAATTGCCGTGGTATGAAAAGCCGATTTGGCGAATTGCACCGCTTGCTTTTTTATCTTCTATCCATTTTTCGATACCCATGCTTTTTAAGCGTTCCCAGATTTTGATGTCTGCCATCATATGCATAAGATAAAAATCAATGTGATCAGTGCGAAGTCTTTTTAACTGCTCATTGAAAAGCT
>JAZNFD010000093.1:0-6336 GCA_045588975.1 Acutalibacteraceae bacterium
TAGGGGTTTCCTCCTTTATATTAAGCTTATTTTTTTCTTGAAGTGTTCTTTATATACATACAGCTGAGACCTTCGATATCAACCTCAATGCTGTAGTCATAACCGTGCATGGGTTTCTTTTTTGCTTTGACCGAACCGACGGTGCTTTCACCCTTGCCGCCGAATTCGGGAGATGCTGAACTGAAAACAACTCTGTAAGTTCCTGCTTTAGGAACACCGAAGCAATATTTCTGCCTTGTGACGGGAGTGAAATTGCAGACCGAAATAATTTCGTTGCCGCTCTTGTCACGTCTTGTGTATGCAACAACCGAATTATCTCTGTCGTCGCTGACTATCCAGCTGAATCCGTCCCAGCTGTAGTCATCCTCCCAAAGAGGTGCGTTCTTGAGATAAAACGCATTGAGCGATGCAACGTAATTCTTAAGCTGCTTGTGTGCATCGTAGCCGAGAAGCATCCAATCAAGCTGCTGCTTATAATTCCATTCGATAAACTGACCGAATTCACTGCCCATAAACAGAAGCTTCTTTCCGGGATGCGACATCATATATCCGAGGAACGAACGCACACCCGCGAACTTTTCTTCGTAGCTGCCCGGCATTTTATTGATAAGCGAGCATTTGCCGTGAACAACCTCATCGTGCGAAATGGGGAGAACGAAATTCTCCGAGAAGGCATAGAAGAATGAGAAGGTCAGGCAATCGTGATGGTGCTTTCTGTGAATTCCGTCAAGCGAGAAGTAGCGCAGACAGTCATTCATCCAGCCCATATTCCACTTGAAGTTGAATCCGAGACCGCCCATAAACGTGGGTTTGGAAACCATCGGCCACGCCGTGCTTTCTTCCGCAATCATCATAACATCGCCGTATTCTCTGAATATGCTTTCGTTGAGCTTCTGCAGAAATGCGACCGCTTCGAGATTTTCGTTGCCGCCGTGCATATTGGCAATCCAGTGACCGTCATCCCTGCCGTAATCGAGATAAAGCATCGATGCAACCGCATCAACACGCAGTCCGTCGATGTGATATTTTTCAATCCAGAACATTGCACTGGACATAAGGAATGAACAAACCTCGGGTCTGCCGTAATCGAAAACCTTGGTGCCCCACTGATAATGCTCGCCCTTTCTCGGGTCAGGATATTCGTAGCAGGGTGTGCCGTCGAATTCATACAGTCCAAATGCATCTTTAGGAAAATGAGCAGGCACCCAATCAAGGATAACACCGATATTTTCCGAATGAGCCTTATCAACGAAATATGCAAAATCATCGGGAGTGCCGTAGCGCGAGGTAGGAGCAAAATAACCCGTCACCTGATATCCCCACGAGCCGTCAAACGGATGCTCGAGAATCGGGAGCAGTTCAATGTGGGTGTAACCCATTTCCTTGACGTAGGGAACAAGTCGGTCGGCAAGCTCTCTGTAAGAAAGCGGATTTCCGTCATCGTAAATCTGCCACGAGCCCGCATGGACTTCATAGACATTGACGGGCGAAGAATAGATATCCTTGCTCTTTCTCTTTTTCAGCCACTCTTTATCTGTCCAGTTAAAATCGAGCGAATCATAATATTTTGATGCGGTGTCGGGTCTGGTTTCGGCGTGAAAAGCATACGGATCGCTCTTGAAAATATCGCGTCCGTCTTTGGTGCGGATACGGTATTTATATGAATCGAACTTTCTGACATTTGCTACCGTGCATTCCCAGATGCCGTCGCTGATTTTTTCCATCATGGCACAATCTGCATTCCAGCCGTTGAAATCACCCGCAACGCCGACAGCTTCGGCATTGGGCGCCCAGACTCTGAACACAACTCCGTCCTCGCAGGGATGCGAGCCGAGATATTCATACGCCTTGGCATTTGTGCCCTCGTGAAACAGATAAAGAGGGATATTGCTTTTATCTTTTTTCATAAAATGCAAGCCTCCGCTTTTGAGCGGCAGAAGTATCGTTAATGTATTATCCGAAAAATCCGCCACCTAATTAGTATAATTATAACAACTATTGATTATCTTTTCAAGTAAATACTTAAAATATAAATAACAAATTATTACCATGAAAATTTAACAATTTGACGATAAAGGTTACAATTATGTCACCTTCATTGACAAGATTGCACATATTTGATATCATTATTTCAATTTACAATGCATAAATTGCGGCATCAAATACTTTTTAATCCGTTATCAGACGGCAAGGAGCAAACAATGATCAGTTCAGATAATTTATGTATGAGTTGCATGCGTGAAATCGGTGAAGCAAAGCAGTGTCCTTACTGCGGATTTCACACAGAATCCTCTCAGATAACACCGTATCTTCCCATCAGAACCGTTATTTCAAACCGCTATCTCGTCGGTAAGCTTCTCGAAAACAACGGTGAAGGTGCAACATATATCGGCTGGGATCTCACGCAGAAAAAGGCCGTTAAAATCAGAGAATTCATCCCCGATTCGTTCACTATAAGAACCTCAACCAACCTCAATCTTCAGATTATGCGAGGAAGCGAAGAGGTTTTTGCGGAGCTTCGTCAGAGCTTCGAAGAACTGTGGACAAAGCTCGCAAAGCTCAAGGGGCTTTCGGCTCTCATCAGCGTAACGGACGTTGTTTCGGATTACGGAACTTCATATGCAATCAGCGAGCATTTCGAAGGAATCACGCTCAGAGAATATCTTCTCAACAGCAAAACGGGATATATCCCTTGGGAGATGGCAAGACAGCTTCTGATGCCTATTCTCTCCACCCTCGGCACACTCCATTCTCAGGGAATTATCCACAAGGGTATCTCGCCGTCAACACTCGTTATTTCATCCGACAACAAAATAAAAATAACCGGTTTTTGCATCGGAGCAGCGAGGACCGCCAGAAGCGACCTCAACAGCCAGCTTTTCGACGGATATGCAGCAATCGAGCAGTACGGATTCGACGGAAGCCAGGGTACATGGACAGATATTTATGCATTTGCAGCCGTGCTTTACCGCACTCTTATCGGCAGCGACCCGATTTCCGCAAAGGAAAGAATGACCAACGACCGTCTGATGGTGCCCGGCAAATTTGCCGAAGCTCTGCCCGCATATGTTATCAACGGACTCATCAATGCTCTTCAGATTTTACCCGAAGACAGAACACGCACCGTTGAGCAGCTCAGAGCCGAGCTTTCCGCTTCGCCTGCCGCAACAGCTGCAAGCGATCAGTATCAGCACAGAACGGTTATTCCTCCCGCCGCCCCCTCAGGCAAACCCGCTCCGCAGAATCCCGCTCCGCCTCCTTCGTCATCAAAAAAAGGCGGCAAGGGCAAGAAAAAAGGCAGCGCACAGATCATTGTCACATCAGCAATTATCAGTTTTGCCGTTTGTCTCGTCATATGTGTAATACTCGCTCTGACGGTGTTCAAGGACAGACTTTCAGTAGATTTCGGCAACCATAACAATCCCCCCGAAGTCACGGTTCAGCAAACTCAGGCAGAACCCGTTGCAGTTCCCACTTTTGTCGGCAGAAGCTATCTTGACATATCGTCCAATCCTGTATTTGCACAGAATTTCGAATTCGGCGACCCCGAATATGTTTATGACGACGAGGTTTCCGAGGGCTATATTGTCGGTCAGAGCATACAGCCGAATGAAAAGGTTGCACCGGGAACAAAAATCATTCTTTATGTCAGCAAGGGCAAGGAAGAAATTATTCTTCCCAACGTCATCGGCTCGGATTACGAGGAAGCTGTTGTGCGCCTTGAAGAGCTCGGATTCATCTGCAAAAAGAGCGAAACTTCTCACGGAAATTACAGAGGGAACGAAATAGTTTCCATGTCACCCAGTTCAGAAAAAGCATATTCTCCCGGAACAACGGTCTATCTCATCGTTTTCGTCCCCGAAGCCGAGACCGTAACAAATGAATTCGGTGAAATTGTCACTGTCGAAGATGCTTCATCCGAAGAGGATATCCAGTCAGAAGAATAATTTTTTACCGCGGGTGACTCATTCGGTCACCCGTTTTTTAAAATGAAGAAATGAAGAATACACATCCCTCATACTACAAAGAATTTTCCTGCATTGCCGACAGATGTCCCGACACCTGCTGTGCGGGATGGGCAGTTGTTGCAGACGACGAAAGCCTTGATATATATAGGAATATTGACGGTGACTTCGGCAAAAAAATCCAAAGTGTCATTGCCGTTGACAAGGACGGTGACACGGTTTTTACACCCGTAAATAACCGTTGCCCTTTTCTTCTCGACAGCGGACTTTGCGAAATGTATATTGAGCTCGGTCACGAATCGCTCTGCCGCACCTGCCGCCAGTATCCGAGGCACATAACATATTTCGGTGCACGGAGCGAAACGGGTCTTTCACTCTCCTGCCCCGAAGCGGCAAGGATAATTATGCAGAGTGACAGCCCGATAACTTTCGAAACGGAAAATACACTTGATTTTCCTCAGCCGACCGATATCGACCCCGAGCTGTATTTTACTCTCCTTGATGCACGAAAAAAGGCGATTGATATACTCCAGTGCAGGGAATTTTCAATCCGCCGCCGCATATGCGCATTTCTCGAATTCTCGCAAGAAATTGCCCCACGTGTGCGCCGTTATGAGTATGATGAAATCCGCACGGCAATAAAAAAAGATTATTTCGGTTCAAAAAAATCCGTTTACTCTCAAAGAAGAGCAAACGGTGCAATCAAAAAATATTTTTCGGATTTTTGCAATCTTGAATCACTTGATTCATCGTGGTCAACCCGCCTTTGCGATGCCGAAAACGTTGATATCCCTCAGTTTTTTGAAAATGAAACGGAATCCGAGCATCTGATGGTGTATTTCATTTTCCGCTACTTTATGGCGGCGGTTTTTGACCGTGATTTGCTCACAAAATCAAAATTTGCCGCAGTTTCGTTCATTATCATTCAGAAACTCTGTGCCGCACAGAATGCCGATAAAGAAAAACGCACGGAAATAATGCAGAGATTCTCAAAAGAGGTTGAGCATTCGGCATACAATATGGATTATCTGAATGCCGTAATCAAAAAAAGCCGTTTCTACAGCGTTGAAAATCTGATAAATATAATTTGGGAGAAATAATTATGAAATACTGTAATCTTGTCAATACAAAGCAGGGCAGTAAATCCATCCACCGTTTCTCAAACGGCAACACTCTGCCCCTCGTTCAGCTTCCCTTCGGTATGGCAGCATTCGCTCCGCAGAACGTTGAGGGCAACATCCGCTGGTACTATCATCCCGACAGCAGAAGTCTTGAGGGAATCCGCCTCACCCATCAGCCGTCACCCTGGATTGCAGACTACGGTGCAATGCTTTTCAGCCTGCAAAACAAAAAAATGGGCGGCTTTGACGGCGAGGACAGATGGTCGGGCTTCAGACCCGAGGATGCGATTCTCTCCCCCTACTGCCTCAAATACCGTTTTCTCAGATGCAAAGCGGATTTTGAACTTGCACCCACAGAAAGAGGCGCAATTATAAAGGTTGATTTTGACGAAGATATCGACAACTACTTTTCTGTTACTCCCGTCAAGGGCAACAACTCCTTCCGTTTTGACGAAAAAACCAACACCCTCTACGCTTCAACCGATATGCATATGAGCGGCGAAGCAGTAAAATTCAAGAATTACATTGTTCTGAAATTCCCCGAAGACAGTGTTGACGTTGAAAAAATTCTCATCAGCAACGATGATAAATTCAGAAACGGCACAAAGTGCAGAGGCAAAAAAGCAGGCATTCATATCGCACTCAAAAACAAATCAACCGAAATCAAGCTCGCAACCTCTTATATCAGCTTCAATCAGGCTCTCCTTAACCTTGAAACGGAGCTTGTGGGAAAAACACTCAGATCCGTCAAGGCATTTGCCGAAGCAAAATGGGAAGAATATCTCTCAAGAGTCAGAATCGAAACCAAGGATAAGAAGATGCTCAAAACATTCTATTCCTGTATGTACAGAGCTTTCCTTTATCCCCATAAGTGCTACGAATACGATAAAAACGGCAACGCAATTCACTACTGCCCCCATGACGGCTCAACCAAGCCCGGCGTAAGATACACCGACAACGGATTCTGGGATACATACAGAACTGTTTATTCTTTCTTCTCACTCGTTGCGAAAGACGAGATGAAAGAAATGCTCACCGCATTCATCAATGAATACACCGAAAGCGGATGGCTTCCCAGATGGCTTTCAATCGGCGAATGCGGATGTATGCCCAGCACACTCATCGACGCTGTTATCTGCGATGCCGCAGTCAAAGGCTTCATTGACAACGATTTGCTCGTGGTTGCTCTCGTAGGAATGTTAAAACATTCCGTAAAAAATGCTCCCCACAGCCGTTTCGGCAGAAACGGT